>DATGLK010000005.1 GCA_035294265.1 Candidatus Binataceae bacterium | reverse complement strand
GCACGTTGCCCGGCCAGGAATAAGCTTGCAACGCGGCCAGGCATCGGTCGTCGAAACCATGGATGGTTTTACCGGCCTCGCGCGCGAATTCCTGCAAAAAGCGCTGAGCCAGCGGCACTATATCTTCGCGCCGTTGGCGCAGAGGCGGCAATTCGATGGTAAAGACGTTGAGCCGGTAATAAAGGTCCTCGCGCAGCTTGTTGTCGGCGATCGCGGCGGTAAGGTCGCGGTTGGAGGCCGCCAGCACCCGTACATCCAGCGGGATATTTGTGCTGCCGCCCACTCGGCGCACCGTGCGTTCCTCCAGCACTCGCAACAGCTTGGCCTGCAAATCGACCTTCATCTCGGTTATTTCATCGAGCAGCAGCGTGCCGCCGTTAGCCAACTCAAAGCAGCCCTCGCGCCGGCGTTCGGCGCCGGTGAAGGCGCCTTTTTCATGGCCAAACAGTTCGCTCTCCATCAAAGTCGCCGGCATCGCCGCGCAGTTGATGGCCAGATAAGGCCCCTCGCGCCGGGCAGAGGTTTCGTGAATCGTGCGCGCCACCAGCTCTTTGCCGGTGCCACTCTCGCCCACCACAATCACCGACGCATCGCTGGCGGCGACCTGCTCGATGAGGGCCATCAGCTTGCGCATCGCCAGCGATTCGCCCACTAGGCGGCCCAGGCCCCCCTTGCCGATCAACTGGCGGCGTAAGCGTTGGTTCTCGGCGTCAACCGCGAGAAGCGCGCGGAGGTTGTTGAGCATCACTTTGAGATGGGCTACGTCCACCGGCTTGCGCAAGTAGTCGTGAGCGCCCAACTTGATCGCCTTGACCGCATCTGGAATCTCGCCTTCACCCGAGGCTACGATAGTGACGGTGGGCAGCCCCGCTTCGCGGATTTTTTTCAGTACCCCCAGACCATCCACTCGCGGCAGCTTGAGATCGAGCAGCAGAATATGAGGCTCGAAGCTTTCCAACAGGCGCAAAGCTTGCTCGCCATCGGCTGCGCTTTCGACCTGGAAACCCCAGGCCCCGATCAACTCGCGCCAGCCCTCGCGTGTGCGCATGTCATCTTCGGCAATCAGCAGCCGCTTTGACTCCATTACGATTACGCCTCGACGTAGGCTCACTAGCGGGACGCGGAAATAACCAGTCCGGACGATCCCACTACAGGTTCTTGTAAGTCGCGTTAAGGCTGACTTCCTTCCTCGATCTTCTTTTCTCCATAGGAGTATGTGAGCCGCGGAGACTTTTTCCGCAGCTTGCTAAGATAGCGCGACCTTACCCGCGCCTCCTTTCGTTTCCGGCTTTGACGCCTATGAGCAATCGCGGTGCCAAAAAAAACATTTGAATTCGCTCAGAACCGTGAGAAAAGAAACAAGCCCTTTGTAAATCTTACAGTTCACCTGCGGGCTTCTATGACCTTTTTCGCGCCTGCGGCTAGATTGTAAGAAAGGAATTCTCCTTTGGGATGACTTTCTTTCGGACGATGGACGCAACGCAAATGTTAGCCAAAACGAGGAGCGATTAGTCGCAATTTGTTGTTCGGAGACCTTTGGCCCGCTTCTTGTAACTGCGTGGGTACAACTATGTGATCTCGCTTTGTGGGTTTGGGCCATGAACAACAACAAATTGCAGAATAAACGTGATGTTTCACGGTCGCGCACCGACGTTTCCAGCAGCGGAGAAATCCTGACCGTGAAAACGCTTTCCGAATTCTTATGTTGCCACCCCAGTACGATTTATCGCCTTATCAAGCATCGCTCCATTCCCGCCTTCCAGCTTGGCGCTGACTGGCGGTTCCACAAGCCCGATATTGAGCGTTGGGTGCGGGAGCGAACGCTCAACTGCTCGAACCCGTTCCAGGGCTGATTCAACGCTCGGCGCGTCAGCAACGACCTGCGCGAGGTAGAAACCTAGATTCGTCACAGGGTAGGGCAGGTTCGCTTTGCGACTTGGACTGCTTGGCGGCGCGCAATCTGCTCCGGGCTACACTATCGCGATTTGAGACAGGCCGCGCATGAATAGTCTTGCCTTGCGTGCCGAGAAAGAGCCTACAATGGGTGTACCGCCGGCGACGAACCTTTTGCCTTGCTTCTGCGTTCGGACCGACCTGATCGTGCGTTCATCTATGATCGTATGGCGCCAGAGGTTTCAGAGGCGCCGGCACTCCGGTCCACGAGGTGCGCATGAAAGACAAGATCGCGGCGCGGCACTTCGCGCTGTTGAATATTGTTCTGATGACCTTGGGGCCGGCGACTTTTGCTGCCCAACCCAGCAGTACCGTGGGCGTGTCGGCTCAGGCCGCGACCCCGGCTGGTATGCTGCCCTGCCCACTGTCCGTGCCCTGCATTGCTCAGCCCCAGGAGGGTGGGGAGGTTGTGACACAGCCCACAGCCGACGACGACAGCGCCGCCACCGAGCAACCAGCTACCAGCCTCGACCAGTCTGCCAACGGGCAGTCTCGGAGCGAGGCCCTCATGCTCCCATGCCCGCTGTCGGTGCCCTGTGTCGCAACCCCACCAGCGCTGCCACCGCTGCCGGACTCTATCGTGTCCACCGAACTGTCCGAGGGTGGAGCGCCCGAGCCGCGGATGGGAGTGGGGCATGACGCTATCCCAGGCGCCAGAGCCCATCGTCGCGCGCAGGTCAAAGTTACCCAAGAGGCGCCGGCCGCTGCCCCTGTGACTGCCGTGTCGCAGCCGCCGGTGGGTGAAGTGGGAATGGCTGGAAGCAACGGCTATGCCGCCTCGGCGCAGGAGCGGCTAGCTGAAGCTAGCCGCGGTTTGATTGCGGTCAATCCCGCGACGTTAAGCGCGCAGGCCCGTCCCACTTACCAGGAAGCGAGCAACTTTGTCTCCCAAAGCCGCGCCGCGTTGCAAGTTCATGACAACTTGGCGGCGCTAACCTTAGCGCAGAAGGCCTGTCAATTATTAGATGATCTGACACCGGGCAACGCATCCAGCCGTCGCTGAAAATCATCGTTCAGGCCCCTGTGCTGGAGTAAGTTGCCGGGTTTCGCGGTTGTGCTCATTCCGAGCCGGGGAGGAACTTGCCTCTGGGCGAGGCGCTCGGCTCCCTCCGGCGCCTGAAGACCCCCTTTCCCCCGCAGAGGCGTGGCGCCCTCAAACGGCGCCATTGTTATTGGCGGGATGAGCCGGTAGCTCCTGCACTACGTCCCAATGTTCTACCAGTTTGCCTTCCTCTAGACGGTAGATATCCACCACCGCGGTTCCCGGAGTGTTGGGAACTGGGACATATAGAATGTGGCAGATAACGTAGTCGCCTTCGGCAAAGATCCGTTTGATCTGATGAGTCGAATCGGGGAATTTCTCTTTGCGTAGATCGATGAAGGCTTTAATTCCCTCAGCGCCGTCGGCCAGATGAGGGTTGTGCTGAATATAACGGGCGCCAAAGAACTTCCGGGCCCCTTCGTAATCCAGCTCCACGAACGCGGTGCGATGGTAGTCGCGCACAATCCGTTTGTTTTCTTCCTCTAACCGACCCATCGAATTGTCCTCGCTAGCCATCCTCGCAAAGCCCGCCCCTGGCGCGCAAGCCAAGCCATGGCGGCAGGTAAAAAAACGCCGGGCGAGGATTTTACGCCCCGCCCGGCCTAGTTTGCGGCGCCTTCGGACGGTCGCCGGTTAATGGTTACCGCGGTCCTGACCGAGACCACGGTGGCGCTTGAAGTTGAACATATCCATCAAGTCGCCGATCGCCGGACTATTGGAGGGCACATAGGGATTGCCGGGCATCGCGATCGGATTGGGCAGGTTATCCCGGCTGCGGTCGGAAATCGGCTGCAGCTTCCAGTTGGCCTCCACGAATTTGGCGAACGAGACATGATCCGTGTAGCTGTGAACCATCCCCACCCCTTCGGAGTAGGGCGAGACCACCAGCAGCGGGATTCGGGTGCCGTCGCCGAAGAAATCCAACGGCTGGATGTAGCCAGAGTCATAGTAGCCGCCGCCTTCGTCAACCGTGATCAGGATCGCGGTGTTTTTCCACAGCTCCGGATTGGCGCGCACCTGGTCGATGATCTTCTTGCAGAAGGCCTCGAACAACTCGAACTTGGAGGAAGCCGGATGACCGTCGAGGTAACCGTCGGGTTTGACGATCGAGACCGCCGGCAGCCTGCCCTGGGCGATGTCGGAGTACAGGTCGCGGATGCCCCCGAGGTTGTTTTGGCGCGTAGTCGCATTGGTCATGATCTGGGTCGAGTACAGGAACGGGTTGCAAATGTTGCAGTAGGTGCTGTTTTCGCCCGTCTCTTGGCCGTCGGCCCAACCCTCGCCGTAGTAGCGCCAGGACACCTGATGCGCCAGCAGCAGGGTGCCCAGATTGGGTTGCTGGGTAGGCGGAACAGTGAATTGATTGGCGCCGAGCGGAGCCGGCTGCCCGGTCCCCAGATAGCCAGGATTGTAGTTGTTGACCAGGTAATAGCCGCCGGTCTCGCAATCGCCATTGCGGAAGGTTGGGTACGGCAAGCTGGCCAGGTATGCGTCCACCGCGCCCACTCCCGGCTGGCTGCTATCCGAGCAGTTGACGTAGGAGCCGCCGCTGTAGCCGTCCTGGGTATAGAAGTTGTTGGTCCCGGGCTGCGGGTTGGGGTTTTCGATCTGATTGCTCGGCGGTACCGCGGGGTTGCCGTTGGCATCGGCATAGAAGATCGTCGTGCCATAACCGATCGCGAGGTGGTTGGCGCCGGTCCCGCCCATGATTGCCTGGTGATAATTGTCGGATAGGGCGAACTGGTGCGCCAAGCGGTTGAAGTATCTCATGTCGCCCTGCTCGACGTCGTAGTAGCCCATCGACAGCGCGCCTTCGCCGCTGAAATTGGCCGGTTCCGGTTTGCCGTTGCTGCCCGTAGCCACGCTGACCTCGACCCACGGAAACAGATCTTCCTGGCATCCGCTGGGATTGGCTTGGGTCGCCGCACTGCTGTCGCAATCGGCCTGCTGCCACATCTGGAAGAAGCGATGGACCGGGCTGCCGGCGTAATCGTTCCAGGAGATGTAGTTAGTGATGTCGAAAGGGCCGTCGGCCAGATCGGCTGGAAATCGGGTATCCAGACCGCTGGGCAGGCCGGTGCCGCCGATCGTCAGCAGAGTGTAGTCGGGTTGCGGCAGAGCCGGCTCGACTTCTTCGGCCGCGCTGACTGACGCAAAAGGCGCATTGGTCGGCGCACCGCCGGTGGTCGGTTGAGGCAGACTGCTGAAAGGTTCGGTCTTGTCAGGATGAACCGAATAGCTGCCGGTGTCGCTGGCCTGCCATTGCTGGGCCCGCGCGAAGTTTGGCCCCGGCGTGCCGTCAGAATTGACGATACCTTCCGAGAGCAGATTCATCACGCTCTGCCCCGGATTGGGACGGAAGGTCCCAAACAAGTGATCGAAGGTCCGGTTTTCGCCGATGATCAACACTACGTGTTGGATCGGCGTCGCCGTTGCCCGGTCGTTGGCCCCAGGAGCCTCACCGCCTGCGCCCTGCGCATAGAGCATCGGCGCGCCCCCTTGTCCCAACAGCATCGCGCCCAAGGCGATGGCTGCTACCCATTTTCTACGTCTTAGTCGTTGCATCCGTTTCCTCCCGAAACGAGTTTGGAGAACGAAATGCAAGGTAGGAGCGCTGAATTAAACGAATTGAGGTGCTGCAGTTACCGATGGATTAATAAAGTCCTTAGTCGGATGCTTAAGGCTGTGACCGCTTGCGGTACCGCCGTTGCCGTGAGCAACCGCTCGCGCCGTTGCCAATCGGCCAGCAGGCCATGATAAGGTAGCGCACGCTCGAATCAGGTAGGCGAAGGCGAGGCTTCATTCGGCGGCGCCAGACGGATTGTGGACAATTAATCAGGCAGCGCGGGAGCGTCTTAAGATGGCTACGAGCATGACCTATTCTCGTCGATGGCAATGGCCCAACGAAGCCAAGCTGGCCTTGACGATCGGCCTGGCTTTCGAAGCCTTCGAGTTTCAGAGCCAGTACCGGACCGAGGTTCCAGCCGGGAAAACCAACCATTTCTCGCTCTCCTACGCCGACTACGGTTGGAAGAGCGGGGCTTGGCGGCTGTTTGCGCTGTTGGATGAATTTGGCCTTAAGGCCCATCTGACCACCAGCGGCCTGGCCGCCCAGCGGCATCCCGAGGTACCGGCGGCGGCGGCCCGCGCCGGGCACGAGATCGCGGGCCATGGCTGGGTCAACGATAAGCTGGCCGGCGATGAGCATCCCGAGATGGAGTTGGCCGAGATCCAACGCTGCACCAAGGTGTTGAGCGCCGCGGCCGGCGTGCGGCCGCTGGGCTGGACCAGTCCGGGCTCCACGCTGTCCAAAAACACCCTGGATATTCTGGCCGGCGAGGGTTACCTGTGGTCGGGCGACGACGCCAGCGACGATTTGCCCTTCATTCAATCAACCAAGCATGGGCCGTTGGTTATTTTGCCCCGCACCAATACCCATCATAACGATTTGACGGTGTGGCTGGCGCCGCGCAATCCACCCAGCATTATCTGGGAGGGTTTCAAGGACACCTTCGATCAGCTCTATGCCGAGGGCTGCGCGGGCGCTCCGCGCTGGACCGAAATCACCATCCATTGCCATATCGGCGGCCGACCGACGCTGATTCCGACTTTGCGCAAATGTCTAGCCTATGCCAAAGAGCATCAGGGGGTTTGGTTCGCACGCAGGCTGGACTTGGCACAATGGACGCTGCGCCGCGCTGGCTTAATCAACGAGTGAAGCGGCGGCGCCAGCCAAGTGGGAGCGGGATTAGATAACGATGGAGAACGCAGTCCCGATGGCCGGGGTGATGCCCGAGCCTAAGATGATCGAAGTCGAGGGGGTGGGCACGCGCTATTACGATAGTGGCGCGGGCGAGGTGGTGGTTTTTATCTACGGCGGCAATTTTGGCGCGCAGGATTCCGCGTCCAGCGCCCAAACCTGGGATCAAACGCTGCCTGCGCTGGCGGCGCGCTTTCGCACCATCGCATTCGACAAGCTGGGGCAGGGCTTCACCGACAACCCCCTGCGCGACGAGGATTACACGATGGCCGCGGTGGTGCGGCACGCGGTCGCCTTTATCAAGGCGCTGAGCTTACCCCCGGTCCATCTGGTTGGCCATTCACGCGGCGGCTTCACCGCCGCCCGCATCGCGCTGGAATATCCCGCGCTGGTGCGCTCGCTGACCGTAATTAACAGCGGCACCCTGATGCCCACGGTCAGCACCAACGAACCAACCTTGGCTCGTCCCCCCGCTCCACCCCTGACGCGGGAGAGCGCGCGCTGGATTTATGAGCATTACTCCTTTAATCCCGCCATTGTCACCGACGCCTGGATCGAGACCGTCTTCGCAGTCATGTCGCAGCCCAAGTATCGCGAGAGCGTGCGCAAGATGTGGCAGGAGCAACTCGCCACCCGCCTGTTCTATCCGCAGTTGGCGCTGCAAAAGCGCGACACCCTGTTGTGGATCAATGACGGCCGTCTGCAGCGTCCCACCCTGATCGTGTGGGGCTATAACGATCGGACGGCTCCCGTGGCTGGAGGTTTCGAGCTGTTTCGCATGATCGCCGCCCATCAACGGCGCACCGAATTACATATCATCAATCAGTCCGGCCATTTTCCCTTCCGTGAGCATCCGGCCCAGTTCAACGCCCTGCTGGCCCGCTTTGTGGCTTCCTGTGCCGCACCGGAGGTCCTGTCATGAGCGCGTTGCAGGAACGCAGCGTTGCGGTGCAAGGGCGCCAGGTGAGGGTGCTAAGCGCTGGCCCGGCGCGCGAGCGAGCGGTGCTTTTATTGCAGGGCGGGATGGCGGGGGTGGCGCCTTATTGCGGTGGGCCGCATATGTGGGCACCGGACTTGGAGCGCTGGCTTGCGGGGCAAAGCCTGTTTGTGGTCGATCTGCCCGGTCACGGCGGTTTTACCCTGGCCGAGGGCGCGCCCAGTCTTGATCTTATTGGCGGACAGGTGGCGGCCTTGATGGAGGCACTGGGGCCGGCCCGCTTCGACGTCGTCGGCCACGACCACGGCGCGCTGGTGGCTTTGTGGCTGGGGCTTAATCACCCGCGCCTGCTGGCGTCGGTGAGCCTCGCCGCAAGTCCCCTGGCAGCGCCCACTGGCGATAGCGTGGGTAATTTGACGCTGGCGGGACTGCCGTGGCCGCGCGCCAGCGCGCTCTCGCAAGCTTGGGCGTTGGAGCGCATTTCCTATTCTCACCATCATATTGATCGCGCGCTGCTGGAGAGTTGCGTCACCGCCGCGGACAGCCAGGTCTATCGCCATGCGGCCGCCATCATGGGCGAGGATGGTTATGAGCGCTCCTATCTGCCCAGCGTGCGAGCTACCAAGTCGCGTCTTTACGAATTGTGCCGAGGCGAGGGCTTTCCTGTGCCGGCCCAGGTCATCTGGGCCGCCAATGATCCATTAACCCCGCCTGAGCGCGGTTTTGCCCTTTATGAAGTGCTTGCCGCCGGCCAGCCCGCGACCCGCTTTACGCTCGTTAATCGGGCCGGACATCTGCTGTTTCGCGAGCAACCTGAAGCTTTTTATCGCGCGCTCATGGCGTTCCACGAAGCGCTGGCCTGAGCACCCTGGTCCGGCGTGGACTTGGACGCGCGGCAGAAGCTGCGCACGTACCGAATCAAGCTCACGATCTGAGCATAGCTTAGCTTATTGCCGAAGGCCGGCATTCCGGTCCGAAAGCCGCCCGCCTCGCTGCCCTCCGAGATTACCAGGAACAGCGTCGCATCGGACATCAGATTCATCCAGGTGCAGTCGGCAAAGCTGTGGGGTTTGTGAAACGAGCCGGCGACCTGAGGACCGTCGCCGCGCCCGCTTGAGCCGTGACAACGCGCGCAATGGCGCGCATAGAGCTGGCGTCCGTCGAAGTGGTCCACGGCTGCCGCGTGTGCCGTCCCAGCCAGCAGTAAGAGACAGGACAGGAGACGAATCGTCACAAGCTCACGCAGCCGGGCGCGATGGAACCGGAGCGATCGCGAAGGACTTGGCGCAGGCCCAGCTGCTTCATATGGTCGCGCGGGCGACGACCGGGGGCGTTTCACTTGTCCGAAGTCGCCTTAGGTTCGGCTTGTGCCTGGTCGGCGGCCCATAAAGCTTCAGCCTTGCGAAACAGCTCCAACACGATCTCGCGATCGGGGCAGAAACGGTCGGCGTCGTCGTCAATATATAGCCAGCCGCCCTTGGAAACCCGGTGATAGTTATCGCGGTATTTGATGACATTGCCGCCCGCGAAAACTCCGCGCACCGAGTCGCCGTCGATTCGCCGCCCGTCGTTGGCGTAGCCCGGAATGGTCAACTCCAGGCTGTCTACCTTGCCCTCGCGAAAGATATTCATGGGCTCTTGGCCGGCAGCTACTAGGTCGATCTGGGCTTTGAGCAATTGGCGGTATGCGATCACGCAAGCGTCGCTCACTCCCAGTTGCTCGCGCGTGCGATCAGTAATTTCGCCCTGTTCGTACCAGGCCACCATGTCCTGTCCCAGGACGTAATCAAGCTGGTACTCGCCTTTGTCGTTGGTCAGTGGGACCAAAGCGTAGGGGACGGTCTCTTGCTTGGGCACCTCAATTTCGGGAGGCACCACATAGCAGAAATATTGGACATGCCAGGTGTGGGTATCGTCGACTGGAACTCCGAACTGATAGGTGCGTCGAATTCCGGCCTCGGGGCCGAACGCCAGCAAGTATGGAAACAGTACCGGGTTCATGCCGACGTTCCATGAAGCGGCGCTTTCGTCGCGGTCGGAGTCGAGCCTACCCTTGGTAAATCCATACTTGTTGTAGACTGGGCGATACTTGACGTAGGCGCCCCGCGCCAGCATTTTGCGCTGCGCCGTCATCGTCATATTGTAGCGCGCTTCGGGGTCGTCGGTCAGGCGCCCCTGGCGCTCCAGCGCGTATTGAAACAGGCGCCCGTGCAGATAAATGCCATGGCCCAGGTCGCCGCGATTTTCCATCACCTGCAGCCAGTTGCAGGGTAGGTTGTGGGCTACCATTTGGCGAAAACCGCGCGGGCGCACGAACAAGTCCCAGCGCGGCAGCAAGGGCACCGGCTGCGGCCCCAGGTAGGCCCAGATCAGCCCGCCCATC
>DATGLK010000004.1 GCA_035294265.1 Candidatus Binataceae bacterium | reverse complement strand
AGGAGCCGCACCTTGGCCGCTGTGGATGTTCTTGTTAATTCGAAACCTCCACGGCCGCCGGTCCGGCCGCCTCCGACGGGGGGAGTCGATCGGCCACGCCATCGGAGGCAGCCACCGTGGTGGTGGCGGCGCTGCGCAGTTCGAGGTACTTGAGGTCAATTACGAGCCGAAACCACAGCGCCTGCAGTAGATGGTAGGACAGCCCCTGCCGACCGTCTAAAAATCCGCCTAAAAGTAGGTAACGCCAGGCAAAATAGAACACCGCCCGCCATCCCACCGGCATCCACCGCCATACGTACCGGGCCAACCAGCGCTTGGTTGCGGCCTGTCCGGCTAGGCCCAGGTCGAAGTGGCCCGCCGCCATTTCGGCCGCCTCCAGGCCGGCATAGCGCAAGTGCTTTTGGATCCAGCGCTCCAGGCCGTTGTGGTTTTCATGGATCAGGGCGGCCCGCAGGTAGCCGACCCGCCCGTCCACCACGATGTGCTCGTTGACCCCGCGCTGCTCGCATCGGCCCCGTTCGCGCCGAAATAGCCGCAGCAGCCAGGTGCGGTAATAGCCTCGCCGGATCCATCGCCCCATCCAGAAAAAGCGTCGCCGCACAAAATAGCCGTCGTAGGCTGGTTGGCTGGCAAGGCAGCGCCCAATTTCTTCAGCCAACGGTTGAGGTACAAATTCGTCGGCGTCCAAAAATAGGATCCACGAGGCCGTGATCGGCAACATTTGCAGGGCGTAGTTGCGCTGCTCCGCATAGCCGGTGAAGCGATGTTGGAAGCATTGGCAGTCAAACCGAGCGGCCACTTCCAGGGTGCGATCGGTGCTGAAGGAATCCAGCACCAGTACTTGGCGCGCCCATCCACACACCGAGGTCAAGGCGTGGCCCAGATTGCGCTCTTCGTTGAAGGTCAGAATGATCACGCTCACATCGGTTCGCATGGTTTCCTCAACAGCTCGCCGACGCTCTCCAGCAGCGCCGCGCGATAGCGCTCCAGCGAGAAGTGCTCGCTCCATTGGCGTGCGCTCTGACCCATCGCGCAGCGGGTTTTGCTATCGGCGGCCAGGCTTTCGAGCGCAGCCGCCAACGCGTGCGGGTCGCGGATGGGAACGATCAGGCCGTCGCGCCGGTCCCGTGCCACCGCCCCGCAATTGGGCGTAACGATGACCGGCAGGCCCGCGGCCATCGCCTCGTACACGACGACCGCGCTCCCCTCACACAGCGAGGGCAGCACCAGCACGTCAGCCCATCGGTAGGCCGCGGCCACGCCGGCGCTGTCAAGTGGGCCCGTCAGCTCGATTCGATCGCGGATTTGCTCACGACCCCAGGGGGTTAGATTGATCGGCCCTACCGCGCGGCACTTGATTGCCTCTGTGTCCAGCAGGCGCAAGGCGGCATCCAGATACTGAATTCCTTTTTGCAAACCGATGGTCCCCACGAACAGCAAACGCATCGGACCGCCGCTGCGCGCACGCGTGACAGGAGGGGGGAAGCGGTCGCGATCGATACCGTAGGAGAGCAGTCGCAGTTTGTTCGCGGCCACGCCCTGGCCACGCAAGCTTTCGAGCACAAAAGAGGAGGGACAAAAAATCGCGTCGGCCAGTGCCCATTCGACTGCTTCGCGCTCGCCCTCCAGCCGGGCGGCCAGCTTGGTCGCGCCCGTCTGGTCGGCCCGCTCCCAGCCCGGCCAGCGCCGCGCCTCTTCCTCCATCAGGGGAACATGAAGCAGCGCTGGGGCCGAGCTTTGCTCCAGCAGGCAGCGGATGCCCAAGGCGTGCGCCGCAACGAAAATTTCCTCTGCCACCCCGGTAAAGGCGTAAATCGCATCGGCCCCGGGGCGCAGCCGCGCCGCGACGCGCCGGGCGAAAGCTTGGCCGGCGCGCCGATAATGGGCCTGACGGGCGGCACGGCCGCGCGGGCGTCGTTCCTTGAGCAGGGTGCGAAGACCCAGCCAGTCAAAAGAGCAAACCCGGCGGGGATCCAGATGGGCGCAGTCACGGCGCGCCAGCCTCCGGTGCAACCAGCGCGGGGTCGGCAGCCGCAGCAAGAGGCGCAGCAGCGGCTTATTGCCACAATAAATGTCGGTATAAAATACCCTTAGCAGCCCTATCCGCTCCAACGTCGAGGGCAGCCCGTAGTGCAGGCGCGCGCCCACCATCGCAACGTCAATTGCCAACGGCGTGCCGGTTTGGAAGTCTGGCGCGGCGAGATGGGCTGAGCGATCCATACTGGCGCGCTATGTAGCGAGAAAATGGCTGCCAGCGCGGTAAATTCGTTAATCCCCCGCCCGGTAGGGGAGTTAATGATCCCAGCAATTGGCTTGCGACGTTAGAATGGCGCCGCAGATGGCTGCCCCTGCCACGCGCTCCACCCAGTCACTGGCCTGCCATTATTTCGCTAAAAAATGGGGGCGACGCTTCATATACAGCGCCGCATAGGTAATCATGGATCCGACGGGCTTGAGAGAAAGCCTCCTCAGGCCACGCTTTGCCTCTCATCTCCCCCTGGTTCAGCGAGGAGATGATGGAGGATAAAGCCAGCGGAGCGGCGCTTCACGCAACGTGCCGCTCGCGCCCAAACCGAGTTGTTCAGCGCCCTGCTGCTGGGCCGGCGGCGCGGCCTTCACTTGAGGAGACAGGCATGGCAGTCAATCAGAGCCCCGACCAACTGGCGATCAACACGATTCGCACCCTGGCGATCGACGCAGTCCAAAAGGCCAACTCCGGCCATCCCGGCACTCCAATGGACGCCGCCCCCACCGCGTACACCCTGTGGCAGGAATTCCTGCGCTACGATCCACAGGCGCCCGGTTGGCTCAACCGCGACCGTTTCGTGCTCTCAGCCGGCCACGCCTCGATGCTGCTTTATGCGCTTATTCATCTAAGCGGGGTCAAAGCCGCCCACCCTTCCTACGGAGGTGACGATCGTCTGGCGGTGACCCTGGAGGATATCCAGAATTTTCGTCAGGCTGGCAGCCGCTGTCCGGGTCATCCGGAATACGGCTGGACCTCGGGAGTGGAGACCACCACTGGACCGCTAGGCCAGGGACTAGCGACCAGCGTGGGGATGGCCTTGGCGCAGCGCTTTTTGGCCGCGACGTATAATAGGCCGGACTTTTCCTTGTTCGATTACAACATCTACGCACTGTGCGGCGACGGCTGCATGATGGAAGGGATCTCCAGTGAAGCAGCCTCGCTGGCCGGCCATCTGCAGCTCTCCAACCTATGCTGGATCTACGACAGCAACCGCATCACGATCGAGGGCAGCACCGACCTGGCCTTCAGCGAGGACGTCGCCGCGCGCTTTTTGGCTTATGGATGGGACGTAACGCACGTCAGCGACCCTAACGACGCCGCCCAATTGCGCAGCGCCTATAAATATTTTTTGGCCAATACCAAAAGTCCCACCTTGATTATCGTCCACAGCCATATCGGTTACGGCGCGCCCCATCGCCAAGATAGCGCGGCTGCCCATGGCGAGCCGCTGGGGCCCTCCGAGGTGCGGCTAGCCAAGGAATTCTTTGGCTTCAATCCTGACGAAACCTTTGTGGTTCCGGCCGGCGTACGGGAGCATTTCGCCGCTGGCCTGGGCGAGCGCGGTGCTCGCCTGCGCCAGCAGTGGGAGGCGATGCGAGCGCGCTATAGCGCCCAATATCCCGATCTGGCCAGTGAGGTAGCGGCAATCGAGACTCGCAGCCTACCGGCGGATTGGGAGCGGGCCCTGCCCAGCTATGCGCCCAATCCCAAGGGGATGGCCACGCGCGATGTTTCGGGCCAATTGCTCAACGCGTTGGCACAGCGCATCCCTTGGCTTATCGGCGGCGCGGCCGACTTGGCCCCTTCGACCAAGACTCGCTTGACCTTCGAGGATGCCGGCGATTTTCAGCCCGCCCAGCCGCTGGGCAGCTATCGCGGCCGCAACCTACATTTCGGCGTGCGCGAGCATGCGATGTGCGCGCTGGTCAACGGCATGGCGCTGAGCGGACTGCGGGCCTACGGCTCGGGCTTCCTGATCTTCACCGATTACGCCCGCGGCGCTATCCGCTTGGCTTCGTTGATGGAGCTGCCGGTGCTCCACATCTGGACCCACGATTCGATCAGCGTTGGCGAGGATGGTCCCACCCATCAGCCGATCGAGCAATTGCTCTCGTTGCGCGCTATCCCAGGCATGCTGGTGCTGCGGCCGGCCGATGCCAACGAAATGGTCGAAGCCTATCGGCTGGTGCTGCCGCTGACCGACCGGCCCGCCGCTATCATATGTTCTCGCCAACCCCTGCCGATTGTGGATCGCACCCGCTACGCCTCCGCCGCAGGACTGGCGCGCGGCGGCTACATTCTGGCCGATCCGGCCGACCATCAGCCCGACGTCATCCTGATCGCCAGCGGCAGCGAAGTGACATTATGCCTTGAAGCCAGCGCCAAGCTGGAGGCACAGGGGCTCAAAGTCCGCGTGGTCAGCATGCCCTCCTGGGAGCTGTTCGACCATCAGAGCCAGGATTATCGCGATTCCGTGCTGCCGCCCAAGGTAGGAGCGCGGGTCACGGTGGAGGAAGGCTCGCCGCTGGGCTGGGCACGCTATGCCGGCCCCACCGGCGAGGTGTTGGGAATGCGCACCTTTGGCATGTCGGCGCCGATGGCGGTGGTGGCCCGTCATTTCGGCTTCACTTCCGATCACGTGGTCCAAGCTGCGCGGCAAAGCCTGGCACGCAGCAAGTAGTCCCCGCGCGGCAACTCGACAAGGAGAAGCATTATGCAATTGGGAATGATCGGTCTGGGACGAATGGGCGCCAACATGGTCCAACGCTTGATCAAGGGAGGCCATCAATGCGTGGTCTTTGACAGCCATCCGCAGGCGGTCAAGGAGTTGACCGACAAAGGCGCCCAGGGTTCGACCAGCCTCAAGGAATTCACCGAGAAGCTGAGCACGCCGCGCGCTATCTGGCTGATGGTCCCGGCGGCGGTGGTCGATTCGGTGCTGGCTTCGCTCAGTCCGCTACTCAAAGCCGGCGACATCGTGATTGACGGCGGCAACTCCTATTATCACGACGACATTCGACGGGCTAAGGAACTTAAGGCCAAGCAGCTGCATTACGTTGACGCCGGCACCAGCGGCGGGGTCTGGGGACTAGAGCGGGGCTACTGCCTGATGATAGGCGGAGAGGAGGAAGTAGTGCGCCATCTCGATCCGATCTTCAAGACCTTGGCCCCTGGAATGGCGGCGGCCAGCCGCACGCCAGGGCGTAGCGGCGCGCCCACCACCGCGGAAAACGGCTATTTGCGCTGCGGTCCCAATGGCGCCGGCCATTTCGTCAAAATGGTCCATAACGGGATCGAGTACGGCTTGATGGCAGCCTTCGCCGAAGGGCTCAACATTCTGAAAAACGCCAATGTCGGCAAAAAGAAGAGTGAGGTGGACGCCGAGACCGCGCCCTTGCGCGCACCCGAGCTTTATCAGTACGACCTCGATTTAACCGAGATCGCCGAGCTGTGGCGGCGCGGCAGCGTCATCGGCTCCTGGCTCCTAGACCTCACCGCCGCCGCCTTGGTCCACGATCGCGAGCTGGCCGGGTTTCACGGCCGAGTTTCGGATTCGGGCGAAGGACGCTGGACGCTGCAGGCTGCGATCGACGAGGGTGTGCCTGCGCCAGTCATCAGCTCGGCGCTGTACGCTCGCTTCGCCTCACGCGGGGCCGAGGAGTTCGCCGACAAACTGCTATCCGCGATGCGCTACGAGTTCGGCGGCCACGAGGAGAAATCGGGGGGCAACCAGTGATGGCCGCCACGCCTAGCGATGCCTTGGTGTTTTTCGGCGCCACCGGCGATCTCGCCTACAAACAGATCTTCCCCTCCCTGCAGGGCTTGATCCGCGACGAGGGGCTGACCATTCCGATTATCGGCGTAGCGCACTCGGGCTGGGACGTGGAGCGGCTCAAGGCGCGTGCCCGGGAAAGCCTGCAAGCGCATGGCGGAGTCGATGAGCAGGCCTTCCAGAAGCTGTGCGAGCTGCTGCGCTATGTCGATGGCGACTACAATGATCCGACCACCTTCACCAAGCTGCGCCAGCTGTTGGGGCAGGCCAAATCTCCGCTACATTATTTGGCCATCCCGCCCAGCCTGTTCGGGGTAACCGCCGAAAATCTGGCCAAATCGGGATGTGCCGACAGGGCCCGGGTGGTGGTGGAAAAGCCGTTCGGCCACGACCTGGAGTCAGCGATTACGCTCAACCAGATTCTGCACCAGTACTTTGCCGAGGAGGCGATTTTCCGCATCGACCACTACATGGGTAAGGAGCCGGTGCAGAACATCATGTACACCCGCTTCGCCAATTCGACCTTCGAGCCGATTTGGAATCGCACCTACGTGCGCTCGATCCAGATCACGATGGCCGAGAAGTTCGGCGTGCAGGACCGCGGCCGCTTCTACGACGAAGCCGGTGCGATTCGCGACGTGGTGCAAAATCACATGCTGCAGGTACTCGCCGTGCTCACGATGGATCCGCCCACCGGCGAAGAACACGAAGCGGTGCGCGACGAGAAAACCCGTCTGCTCAAGGCCGTACGCCCATTGACGCCCGATCAGGTGGTACGCGGCCAGTATCGCGGTTATCAAAAAGTGCAGGGCGTGCGACCGGGCTCAACCGTGGAGACCTTCGTCGCGCTCAAGCTGTTCATCGATACCTGGCGCTGGGCCGGGGTACCCATCTTCATTCGCGCTGGCAAGGAGCTGCCGGTCACTTCGACCGAGGTGGTGGTGGAGTTCAACCGGCCGCCGCGCGAGACCTTCGGCGAGGTGGTACCGGCGCTCTCGGGCCACGTTCGCATGCGCATCAGCCCCGACATCAGCATAGGTATGGGGCTGCGGGTCAAGACTCCAGGGGAAAGGATGGTGGGTAAGGACGTCGAGTTGATCCTGACCCGTCAGGCCGCCGACGACATGCCGCCCTATCAGCGGCTGCTGGGCGACGCGATGCGCGGGGTGAGCGAGCTGTTCGCACGGCAGGATCTGGTCGAGGCGCAATGGCGAGTGGTGCAACCCATCCTGGGCGATGTCACCCCGCTGTACCAGTACGAATCGGGCAGTTGGGGCCCTGACGAGGCTTGGCAATTGATTGGCGCCGACGGCCCCTGGCTCAATCCACGCGCGCCCGAGGGCGCCAATGAGTGAGCTGGTGTTTTTGTTCGATGTCGACAATACACTGATCGACAACGACCGGGTGCAGGTCGATCTCGGCGACCATCTCGAACAGACCTACGGGCGCGCCACCCGTGACCGCTACTGGGAATTATTCGAGGAACTGCGCAACACCCTGGGCTATGCCGACTACCTGGGGGCGCTGGAACGCTATCGGCTGGAGGCCCTGCACGATCCCAAAGTGCTGTGGATGGCCAACTGGCTGGTGGACTACCCCTTCGCGCAGCGGCTCTATCCCAATGCGTTGGCGGTCGTGGCACGGATGCAGCAATGGGGCAAGACGGTCATTCTCTCCGATGGAGATGCCGTCTTTCAGCCGCGCAAAATCCAGCGCTCGGGCCTGTGGCAGGCCTTTGGCGGGCATGTGCTGGTATACGTCCATAAAGAGCAGATGCTGGCCGACGTCGAGCGCCTTTATCCGGCGGATCGCTACGTCATGATCGATGATAAGCTGAGGATTCTAAGTGCAATCAAGCACTACTGGGGCGGGCGGGTCACTACCGTCTTCCCCAAACAGGGTCATTATGCCAACGATCCCGCCGCGCTGGCTCAGTATCCGGCGGCGGACCTTGCCCTGAATCGCATCGACGATTTGCTCGGCGTCAAGCGTGTCCGCTTGGCGCAAGTTTGAAGCGGAGGACAAACCTTCATGAATGCACCGCAAATGCTCCACGACCTCGGGCAAAGCCTGTGGCTGGACAATATCACGCGCGAACTTTTGAGCAGCGGCACGCTCAAGCGCTATATCGATGAGCTGTCGGTTACCGGCCTGACCTCCAACCCCACGATCTTCGACCAGGCCATTACCCGCAGCGCGGCCTACGACAACGACATCAAGCGCCAGGTCAAGGCGGGTCAACGGGGCGAGGAGCTGTTTTTCGAGCTGGCGATCGCCGACCTGACCCAGGCCGCCGACCTGTTTGGATCAATCCACACGCGCACCGCGGGGGTGGACGGTTTTGTCTCGCTGGAGGTCTCGCCACTGCTGGCCTACGACACCGCGCGCACGGTGGCATCGGCCAAGGAACTGCACGCCAAGGCCCATCGCGCCAACCTCTTTATCAAGATTCCAGGCACCCGCGAGGGGATTCCCGCGATCGAAGAGGCGATTTTCTCGGGCGTACCGGTCAACGTCACCCTGCTCTTCAATCGCGAACATTACCTGGCCGCGGCCGAGGCCTACATGCGGGGGCTGGAGCGCCGAATCGCCGCCGGGCTGTCGCCCGACGTGCGCTCGGTAGCCTCACTTTTTCTAAGCCGCTGGGACAAGGCCACCATGGACAAGGTGCCGGGTGCGTTACGCGACAAACTGGGAATCGCGATCGGCCAGCAGGCCTACAAGGCCTACCGCGATTTACTCGAAAGCGATCGCTGGCAGCGGCTGGCAAATTTCGGCGCGCGGCCCCAACGCCTGCTCTTCGCCAGCACCGGAACCAAGGATCCCAAGGCCTCCGACGTCTTGTACGTAGCCGCAATGGCGGCGCCCAATACGATCAACACGATGCCCGAAGAAACTCTGCTGGCTTTCGCCAAACACGGCGAGATGCCCCATCCGATGGCTCGCAACGGCGCCGACAGCGAGCAGGTGCTAGCCCAATTCGCTGCGACCGGAATCGATCCCGCCAAGTTGGGCGCCGACCTGCAGCGCGAGGGCGCCAAATCGTTTGTCGATTCCTGGCAGGACTTACTGGCCACCATCGATAAGAAAAGCCGGGCGCTGGGCTAAGGCCAGCGCGAAGGGAAACAGCTGATATGGCAAGCGAGCGACCCGACCAAGGCGCCGCCTGGCGCGCCCTGCAGTCCCATTACGAGCAGATCAAAAATGTTCACCTGCGCGAGTTGTTCCAACGCGACGCCGGGCGCGGCGAGCGGATGACGGCCGAAGGCGCGGGATTGTATCTGGACTACTCCAAACATCGCCTCACCGACGAAACCCTGCGCCTGCTGATTGGTCTGGCCCGCGAGCGCGGGGTCGAGCAGCGACGCGACGCGATGTTGCGCGGCGACAAGATAAATAACACCGAGCGTCGCGCGGTTCTGCACGTCGCCTTGCGCGCCCCACGCGGCGCCCGGATCGAGGTCGACGGGCACGAGGTCGTCGCCGAAGTCCACGGCGTGCTCGATCGAATGGCGGAATTCGCCCAGCAGGTACGCTCGGGGGCCTGGACCGGCCATACCGGTAAACGAATCAAACATGTGATCAACCTGGGGATCGGCGGCTCCTATCTGGGGCCCGAGATGGCTTATCTGGCACTGCGTTCCTTCAGCGACCGCTCCCTGCGCCTGGGCTTCGTCTCCAACGTTGACGGCGCCGATTTCAGCGAAACCACGCGTGGGATCGACCCGGCGGAAGCCCTGTTCATCATTTCCTCTAAGACCTTCACCACCCTGGAGACCATGACCAACGCCGCCACCGCGCGCAGCTTTATCGTGGATACGCTGGGTGCCGATGCGGTGGCCAAACACTTCGTGGCGGTTTCCACCAACGCCGCCGAGGTGAGCAAGTTCGGGATTGATACCCGCAACATGTTTGGCTTCTGGGACTGGGTGGGGGGACGCTATTCGATGGACTCGGCGATCGGCCTGTCCACCATGATAGCGATAGGTCCCGAGCATTTCGGCGCAATGCTAGCGGGGTTCCACGCCATGGACGAGCATTTTCGCGACGCCCCGCTGGAGCGTAACCTACCCGTCCTGATGGGTCTGCTCACGGTCTGGTATAACAATTTCTTTGGCGCGCAAACGGTGGGGATCATGCCTTATGCCGCGGATTTGGCGCGCTTTCCCGCCTACTTGCAGCAATTGCAGATGGAGAGCAACGGCAAACACGTTGACCTGCAGGGGCGCAGTCTCACCTATCAGAGCGGGCCTATCATCTGGGGCGAACCGGGCACCGACGGACAACATTCCTTCTACCAACTGATCCATCAGGGGACCAAATTGATTCCTTGCGATCTGATCGGTTTTTGCCAACCGCTCAGCCCGCTGCATCACCAGCACGACCTGTTGATGGCCAACATCTTCGCGCAGGCCGAAGCGCTGGCTTTTGGCAAGACCGCGCAGGAGCTGAAGGCAGAAGGATCGCCCGATTTCCAGACTCCCTTCCGGGTTTGCGAGGGTAATCGACCCACAAGCGTGATCTTGGCCGAACGGCTGGAGCCTCGTACATTAGGCGCGCTGGTGGCTTTGTATGAACATAACGTGTTTACCCAGGGAACCATCTGGGACATCGATTCCTTCGATCAATGGGGCGTGGAGCTAGGCAAGGCGCTGGCCCAACGGATTGTGCCCGAGTTGGCGCGTGGCCCCGAGCCAGCACTGACTCACGACAGCTCCACCAATGCCTTGATTCGCCGTTACCGTCGGCTGCGCGGCGTCTGAGAAGGAAGGGGGAAATGGCCAGCAATTTGGGTTATAGCCAGCCCTTGTATGTTCTGCCTTTCGACCATCGCAGCTCCTTCGAAAAAGGGCTGTATGGATGGAATGGCGGGCTGAGCGCGGAGCAGAGCGCGCAGGTCACCCGCGCCAAAGAGGTAATTTACGACGCCTTCAAGGCGGCAATCGCCAGCGGGGTGACGCGCGATCGCGCCGCCATCCTGGTGGACGAACAGTTCGGCAGCGGGATTTTGCGCGATGCACGGCAGGGCGGCCTGCTGTGTGCGATGCCGACGGAAAAGAGCGGGCAGGCGGAATTCAATTTCGAGTATGGCGCAGCCTGGGCCGAACACATCGAAAGCTTCAAGCCCAACTTCGTCAAGGCGCTCGTACGCTACAACTGCGAAGAGGACGAGGCCCTCAATCGGCGCCAAAGCGCGCGCCTGCGCCGCCTCTCCGACTATTTGCACAATCGCGGCTATCGCTTCATGTTCGAGCTGCTCGTCCCTGCTACCCACGAGCAATTGGATCGCTTCGAGGGCGACCATGATCTGTACGACCGACTTTTGCGCCCGTCGTTGATGGTGGCCGCGCTCAAGCAACTACAAGAGGCCGGCGTCGAGCCCGACATCTGGAAGATCGAGGGGTTGGAGCGGCGCGAGGATTGCGAGCTGGTCGCCGCCACCGCCCGCCGCGATGGCCGCTCGGAGGTAGGTTGTATCATTTTGGGGCGCGGTTCCAATGAGCAAAAGGTCAAGCAGTGGCTGAGCACTGCCGCGGGGGTGCAGGGTTTTGTCGGTTTTGCGGTGGGCCGAACCTCCTTCTGGGACGCACTGGTGGGATTGCGCGACGGCGTCCTCAGCCGCCAACAGGCGGTCCAAGCGATCGCCGCGCGCTATCGCGAATGGGTCGGCCTGTTCGAGGCAGCGCGCCCGCAATGAGCGCGACGCCGCCGCCTTCGCGCGATCCTTACGCCGCGCTCAAACAGCGCGCCGCCGAACACGCGGTGGGTTTCGTTCAGTCCGGGATGGTGGTTGGGCTGGGCACCGGCTCGACCGCGATTTTCGCTACCCGTCTGATCGCGGCCCGGCTGCGCAATGGGCAGCTTCGAGAACTGGTCGCGATCGCGACCTCTCGCGCCACTCATGACGAGGCCCAGCGGCTGGGCATTCCCCTGTTGGCCGACGAGATGGCGCGCGAGGTCGATCTTACGATCGATGGTGCGGACGAGGTCGACCCGGCGCTCCATCTGATCAAGGGCGGCGGCGGGGCGTTGCTACGCGAGAAATTAGTGGCCGAAGCCAGCAATCGCGAGATTATCGTGGTGGATTACACCAAGCTCTCACCACGGCTGGGTACCAGCCATCGCTTACCGGTGGAGGTGCTGCCCTTCGCTTGGCAATCGCAGGCCCGCTTTCTGCGCTCGCTGGGCGCCAGCCTGGCCGTGCGGCGCACTGCCAGCGGCGCCGAATACCGCACCGACCAGGGCAACCTGATTCTGGATTGTGACTTCGGACCGATCGACGATCCCCCTGCTCTGGGCGCGCTACTCGACCATCGGGCGGGGATCATGGAGCACGGCCTGTTCATCGAGCGTGCCTCTATGGTGGTGGTCGCGCGGCCCGAGGGAATCGAAGAGCTGACCGTACCCAGGCCATGATCCCAAGATCCCATTACGACGGCACGCGTGCCGAACAGCCAGCTAGACTTAAAAGTCTAATAAGATTTTCTTACCCCAATTGGGGTTGCTTAGTGCTCTATCCGCCGTTAATGTGCGGAGCAAGCGATGCGCAGGGGATTGACATACTTGCTGGTGAGCACTCTAGGCGTGGTGGTGTTTATTGCCGCCGCACGCGCCGACCTGATAAACCCACCAGCCGGTGCCGCCAAGGCGCAAGTGAACTTCGAACAGAGCCCACCGCGGCGGGTAGCGCCTTTTCCGATCATGCTGAACTCGGCGGTTCGCGCCTATGTAGACGCCTACCTGGCCAGTTCCGACGGGTTACGTCGATGCTACGAGCGTTCGGCACCCTATTTCAACCAGATGGTAGAAGTTCTGCGCCGGCGCGGCCTTCCCCCTGACATCATATATCTGGCCTTCGCCGAGAGCGCCTTCTCCTCGCGTGGAGCCGGCCCCTGGCAGCTGACCAAGAGCACGGCACGCCGCTTCGGCCTGCGCGTCAACCGCTACCTCGATGAGCGGCGCGACCCAATTAAATCTACCCGCGCAGCGGCGGAATATTTGGCCGAGCTGCACGATGAGGTCGGTGGTGACTGGCGCCTTACAATCGTGGCCTGGAACGAGGGCGAAGGCGGCATCAATCGGTTCGTGGGCTGGAATAACGTCAACCCAGAATTGATGCTGAAGAACCTGCCCTCGCGAACACGCTCGCTGATCGACCGCTTCATGGCCGTGGATTTTATCTCGCGCAATGCGCAGGCCTATGGCCTGCAGCAGGCCGATTTGACCCAACTCCAAGACGATTACGGCAGGCTTTATGTTGACGCCGGCCCGCTGAGCAGGATCGCGACTCGGCTGCACCTGAGCGCACGCCGCTTGCGCCAGCTCAATCCGGCCCTGCTAACCAATCACATCCCGCCGGGCGGTTACGAACTGACCGTACCGGCCAGCCGTTTGGCCGACCTCGACAGATAGCCCTCGGTATCGGATTGAGCTAACGCCTGTGCCGACACCCTCACGGCATCGGCAGGCGGTCGCGCTATCAGCGCAATTAGGCCGACGGGAGGGCGTGATCCGGCCCGGCCAAATCACCGTAACCGCAAGCGCTAAGGCTGAAAGAAGCTCGGCACCAGATACTCGAAGCTCCCGTTGCGCAGCGAATCGGTAATGTAAATTTCGCCGTCCTTACTGTCTACCGCGATGCCGTTAGCGCTGGTCATCTCGGCCGCTGGCCCGTGGATAAAATGAAGCGGCGGCACATCGCCGTTGTCGGTATCGCGCCAGACTCCGATGAACGAGTCCAAACCCTCGAGGGTCACATCGGGCGGACCGGTACAGCCTTTGCGGGGCGCGGTGGCGGCAAAATCGTAGGAATGGACAAAGCGCGGCGCATAGCCGCTATGGCCAGCGACGGTGGCAAACACCAGATGGTTGGCGATCGCCAGTTGCGCGGCCTTCATGAAACCCGCATGCGGTCCGCGCAGGATTGCGCGCGGGGCCACGTTGCCGTTATCGGTGCGATTGAAAATGATGATTCCGCGGCTCTGGTTGGCTGTAATGATCAGATTGCGCTGCGGATCGACCACCAGGCCGCCGGTGGCCGCCATCTGTGTCTTGGGCCCAATAATCTCCCGAATAGGCGCGACGTCGCCGTTGGCGTCGATAGGAAAGGTCAGGACCGCTCCCATCAGGTAATCCACCGTCACCAGCTCGTGATGTATTTCATCGACGGCTACCGCCCACGGTCGATGCAGGCGCGTGTGCGGCCCCTGGATGACGCGCAACGGCCGCAAATCACCGTCGGCATCGCCCTTGAAGACAACGATCGCTCCGGCGGTCGCCTCGCTGGAGATAATCTCGTCGCGCACGGGATCGTAGGTAATCCCGTGTCCGGTGCGCGAGAGCAGGGTCAGTTGCCCATGAACGATCCGCGCCGGTGACTGGCCGCCACTGGCCTGCCGATCGAAGATGCCAATGCGAGGATCGGTGTTGCAATTGCGTATCAGCAGTTGCTCGCGCCTGGAGTCGTAGGCCACGTTGAAGGGATGGCTCATACCGATGACTCCGGCGCCGGCGGGCGAGCTACGAATGATGCGCTTGGGACGGGCGTCGCCTTGCGCGTTGATGTCGTAGATCATCGCCTTGTGGCCGAGATTGGCGACCCACAGCTCGTTATGAACGGTATCGAAGGCCACCCCTGTCGGATACAGCAGGCCGGTGTGCGGGCCCGCCAACACCCGGACGGGTGCGGCATCGCCGCGCGCGGTACGCTTGAAAATCAAAACCGAGCTGTCGCCCAGGTTGGCTACCGCAATTTCATCATGTACCGGATCCAGGGCGATTTGCAGTGGCCAGTTAAGGCGTGTGTGCGGCCCCTGAAGCACGCGCACCGGCGCGGCGTCGCCTTTGGCACTGTCCGCGAAAACCGTGATCGAGGGTGGGTAGAAATGGCCACCTCCGGTGTAATCGGGATCCCAATAGCCCTGGTTCCAGTCGCCATGATTGGCAACCGCGATCTCGTGATGCTGGTCGTCCCAATATAGACCGTAGGGATCAGCCATGCGGGTATGGACTCCTCGAATTTCACGCAGCGGCGGCTCACCACCCTTGGCGCCCAGACGAAAGATCATGATCATGCTCTGATCTTCCTCGGCCACCGCCATCTGCCCCAGACGCTGGCTGATGTCGATCCCGTAAGCTCCCACCGGCACCGCCAAGGCGTCGCCGGGATAGTCGCCATTAGCCTCGTATGGAAAACTGCCGATTGCCTCGGCGATGTCGTTGTCGGCCACGATAATGCGGCGATGGACGGGGTCGAAAACCACGCCCACCGGCGAGCCGAGATGGGTCAAGGGGCCCTGGATATGGGTGCGATAGGGAGTGATCCCGCCACCAGTGGCGCTGCCGGCGTTCAAGTCATAGACCAGGACGCCGTTCATGTTGTTGTCGGACATCGCGGCCAGCCCGTTTTTAACGTCCAAGGCCACGCTGTTGAAAGTGGGATAAGGATCGATCAGCTCCCTGACCGGCGCGACATTACCCCCCTGCAGCCCACCCGGGACCTTTGCGAATACCGACATGATGTCGATGGTCGCCGCCTTGTGAGATTGCCCGGCGGAACCCGGATGCGCGGCTCGACTGAGCGAAGCCCCCGCGATCACGCCACCTATGCTCAAGATTGCTCCCAGCAGTACCCCGCGCCAGTGATACCTCATCGTAGCCTCTCCAAGGTTCAAACTTTGAGAGAATCGGTTGCACACGCGATCGTCCCCAACTCCCCAGCGACCACGCTGGTGCAACCTTTCTAGCGGCAATCAGAGGTGCGCGGCAAACCGCGGCACTGTCATGCGGGCGGTGAGGGACCGCCTAGACCAGATCGAGACGGCTGAAAAAGAAGGGAATTTCGTTGGCCGCGGTATCCGGACCGTCCGAGCCGTGAACCGCATTTTGCTCCACATCGACTCCGAATTGCGCGCGAATGGTGCCGGCGGTGGCTTTTTTTGGATCGGTCGCGCCCATCAGCTCGCGCCAGCGCGCGATCGCACCCTCGCCTTCCAGCACCGCGACCACGACCGGGCCCGAGGACATGTATGCGCACAGGGAGTCATAGAACGGACGCGCTTTATGAACCTCGTAAAAGGTCTGGGCTTGAGTGCGGCTCAGATGGATCAAGCGCATCGCGCACAGGCGCAAGCCGTGGTCCTCAATGGCCTTGAGGATCGGGCCGATTAGATGGCGCTTGACTGCATCGGGTTTGAGAATGGCGAGCGTTCTTTCCATAATTCCTTACTTACCGTTTAGTACCGATTGCATCGTCGAGCCCAAATCGGCAGGGCTGATGGCCACCGTGATCCCGGCCGCCTTGAGCGCCGCGATCTTGTCCGCCGCCGAGCCACGGCCACCAGCGATAATCGCACCCGCATGCCCCATCCGCCGCCCCTTAGGCGCGGTCTGACCGGCGATAAAGGCGACCACCGGCTTGCGCACGTGCTCTTTGATGTAGGCCGCAGCCTCTTCTTCCGCGCTCCCGCCGATCTCGCCGATCAGGATTATCGCTTCGGTTTGCGGGTCGGCGTTGAACAGCTTGAGCGTATCGACGTGACTGGTCCCGATAATCGGGTCGCCCCCGATGCCCACACAAGTGGATTGCCCAATGCCCAGCCGACTTAACTGATGGACTGCCTCGTAGGTCAGGGTACCTGAGCGCGAAACGACCCCGACTTTGCCAGGTTTGTGAATATAACCCGGCATGATGCCGATTTTGCATTGGCCCGGCGTGATCAAACCCGGACAGTTAGGTCCGATGAGGCGGCTGGGATGGTCGCGCAGATAGCGCTTGACCCGTACCATGTCGAGCACCGGAATGCCTTCGGTGATGCAGATGATCAGCGGTATGCCGGCGTCGGCCGCTTCGATAATAGCATCGGCGGCGAAGGGAGGGGGGACGTAGATCACGCTGACGTTGGCTGCGGTGTCACGCGCTGCCCGGGCGACGGTATCGAAAATCGGGATGCCGTCGAAGTCGGTACCGCCCTTGCCCGGTACCACCCCGGCTACCATCTGGGTGCCGTACTCCTTGCAGGCGCGGGTATGAAATTGGCCCGTGGCCCCGGTAATTCCCTGGGTCAGGACACGACTGTTGCTGTCGACCAGAATGCTCATCGCAAAGCCTTATTGTCCGATTGCCGCCACGATCCGGCGCGCCGCGTCGGCCATGTCGGCGGCGGAAATTACCGCCAACCCCGAGTCCTTGAGGATCTGCTTGCCCTGCTCGACGTTGGTCCCTTCCATCCGCACCACTAGCGGCAGCTTGAGCTTGACCTCACGGGCGGCCTCCACTACTCCCTGCGCCAGCACGTCGCAGCGCATGATGCCGCCAAAGATGTTGATTAACACCCCTTTGACGCGCGCGTCCGAGAGCAGGATACGGAAGGCCGCGGCAACCTTCTCGGCGTTGGCGCCACCGCCCACGTCCAGGAAATTGGCCGGCTCCGCGCCATAGTACTTGACGATATCCATGGTCGCCATCGCCAACCCAGCGCCGTTGACCATGCATCCGATGTTGCCGTCGAGATGGACATAGCTGAGGTCGTACTTGCCGGCCTCGGTCTCGGTCGGATCCTCCTCGTTGGGATCACGCAACTCGCGGATGTCGGGATGGCGGAACAGGCCGTTGTCATCGAAGGACATCTTGGCGTCCAGACACAGCACGGCGCCCTCTTTGGTGATCACCAGCGGATTGATCTCCAATAGCGAAGCGTCGGTTTCGTTGAACGCCCGATACATCGCTGCCAGCAGCGCGGTTAACTGGCCCACTTGCTTGTCGCGCAAGCCCAGGGCAAAGGCTATCCGGCGCGCGGCAAAGGGCGCCATCCCAATCACCGGGTCGAGCACAGTGGTCAGGATTTTTTCGGGAGTCTTGGCCGCGACTTCTTCTATTTCCATCCCGCCTTCGGTGCTGGCGATTACCGCCACCGCTTCCGCCTTGCGATCGACCAGCATCGCCAAGTACAGCTCGCGCGCAATCTCGCTGGCCGCCTCTACATAGACCCGCCGCACGATCCGACCCTGCGGCCCGGTCTGATGGGTCACCAGCGGCTTGCCCAGCAGCCCGGCCGCGAAATCGCGGGCCGCTGCCGCGCTATCGACCACCTTGACTCCGCCGGCCTTGCCACGGCCGCCAGCATGGATTTGCGCCTTAACCACCGCGCGCGGCAAACCCAAGGAAGTAAAGGCGCGCGCCGCCGCTTCGGGAGTCGCCGCGGCCTCGCCCTTGGGCACCGGGGCCCCGAACCGGCCCAGGATCTGCTTGGCTTGAAACTCGTGAATGTTCATTGCTACCTCGACCGGCCGCCAGCTCAGGCGGCGGCGATTACCTTGTCCATCGCGGCCACCAGCTCGCGGACGTGGCTGACCGAGGTTTGAAAGGCCCGGCTTTCGGCGGCGGTCAGCTCAATCTCCAGAACTTTTTCCACGCCGCTGCCGCCGATTATCACAGGGACTCCGGCAAATAAGCCGCTGACCCCGTATTCGCCCTCCAGGTAAGCGGCCGCCGGCAGCACCTCCTTGCGATCAAGCATGTAGGCCTCGACCATCTGATAAACCGCAGTACCGGCCGCATAGTAGGAAGAAGTCTTCATCAGATTGACGATTTCTCCTCCCCCGTTGCGCGTGCGAACTTCGATCTCCTCCAACCGCTTGGCCGAAATCAGCTTTTCCACCGGGACCCCGCCCACTCGGGTGTAACTGCGCACGGGCACCATGTCGTCGCCATGCCCGCCTAGCACCATCGCGCTCACACTGGCCACCGAAACGCCCAATTCCTGGGCGATAAAGGTGCGGTAGCGGGCCGAATCCAGCACTCCCGCCTGGCCGACAATCTGATGCTTGGGAAAGCCGGTGACGCGGGCCAACTGGGTGACCATCGCGTCAAGCGGGTTGGTAACCACGATTACGAAGGCGTCGGGGGCATACTTGCGGATCGCACCGCCGACGTCGTTCATCACCTTGGCGTTGATTTTCAGCAGATCGTCGCGGCTCATTCCGGGCTTACGCGGCGAGCCCGACGTCACCACGCAGCAATCGGCGCCGGAAATCGCGTTGAGATCCAGCGTACCGATGACGTTTACGTCGGCGCCCACTACTGGGGCCGATTCCAGCATATCCAGCGCCTTGCCCTGGGGCAGGCCGTCGATGATGTCGTACAAAACGATATCGCCCAAGCCGCGCAGAAAGCACAGATGGGCACAGGTCGCGCCTACGTTGCCGGCGCCGATGAAGGCGATTTTCTTGCGTGTCATTCCCTTCCTCCAACGGCCCGGCAAGCGCGAGCGCTCAGGCGCGAGGCCGAAAAATCACTTTAGGATTGCTAATCGCGCCGGGATAAAGTAATCAGCCCGGCTTAACATCGGATTAACACGGCGCGGGCTCTCAAGCCAGTTGGAAACAAGCCCCTGCCTCGGCTTCCATTAGCAACCTTTGGTGCCTAAGAGAAGCGGCCCCGCGGACGAAAAATTTCGCTTCAGTTAGCCTCGGAACGATAAGCCCAAATCCGCTCCGGGGTGGAAGCAAACGGATAGACCTCGGCCATCCAACCGTGCCGGCTGGGGTACCAACTCCCGCCCGCGGCCTGGCATTGCGCCTGCGTGACAATCGAACCTTCGCTGCCAAAGCGCTTGTCTTCACCCGCCTCCTCGCCGCTGGAGGGCAGGCAGACGTTAACCTCCCGATGCCATCGCACCAGGCTAAGCGGTATGCGAGCGTTGAGCTGATCGTCGCTCAGACGAGCCGGCGCGTAGTACATCGCGCCAATAAGCTTGAAACCTGCGGGTGTCTTTTTGTACAGCAGGGCGGTGGGTTCGCCGGGAGCGAAGCGCATCGTTTCCTTGAACCCACGCCAGGAACTGGCGAAATGGTAAACTGGCATCGCCACGTTCAAATAGTAGCCCTTGTAGCCATCGGCTTCGGCGGCCTTGTAGTCGGGGTATTGCCTGAGCTTGGCCTTGAGGGCGGCCACAATCTGCGCGCCGCGCTGCTGATCGGCCGCGGTTTTTGGACGGAGCGGGGTGAACACTAGATGCGGATTGCCGGCGGGCGCCGGCGCGCTCGCTTCGCCTTGCGCGCTGCCGGAACTGGCCAGTACCGCACAACCGAGCATCATCGCAAACGCCAAGGCCGCGATTTCGCCGGATCGCCGGTCTTTTTTGAAAGCTACGTTGGCTCCAACCGAAACCCTTTTACTCTCCGCGATCACGTATCACCTCTGGTTGGCGGCGTAGGATCCCGCCGTTGATAACTGGCGGGAACCGACAGGTTCGCTCGCTCTGCCGATTTTGGCATCGCGGGCCACCCCGCGCGAGCGGGTATCCAAAACGTTGCGGCGGGTGCGCTATTCGGCCCCGCGCCGCGCCATGGCATACTCATCCTGCTCGGCCGGCTCGCGCGAGGCTTGGATGAAGTGAACCAGTCGTTAACCATTCCCCGCCTACTGATCGGCGGCACTGCCAGCGGAATCGGCAAGACCACCGTGACAGTGGCGCTGGCGGCCGCTCTGCGCCGGCGCGGGCTTAGGCTTGCGCCGTTCAAATGCGGCCCCGATTATCTCGATCCCACCTATCATTCCCGCGCCGCGGGGGTGTTCTCGCCCAATCTCGACGGCTGGATGATGGGGCGCGAGGGCGTGATTGGTACCTTCGCGCGCGCTTGTCAGGGCGCCGACCTGGCGCTTATCGAAGGCGTGATGGGGCTGTTCGACGGTGCCGCGCCCGACACCGAAATCGGCTCCTCGGCCGAGGTGGCAAAATGGCTGGCAGCGCCGGTCTTGTTGGTAGTAGATGCCAGCGGATTGGCGCGTACTTTGGCGGCGACCGTGCTGGGCTTCCAACATTTCGATGCCGAGCTGCATCTGGCCGGGGTGATCTGTAACCAGGTCGGCAGCCGCGGCCATCTGGATTTACTACGCCAGGTTCCTACCGTGGCACCCGTGATGGGAGGTCTGCCACGCGATCCTGAACACGCCTTTCCCGAACGCCATTTGGGACTGCGGACCGCCAGCCGGCGAGCCGTAGCCGAAGAGTTGTTCGCGGCCTGGGGCGAGCTGGCGGCGCATTGGTGCGATCTGGACGCGATCGAGATGCAGGCACGCAACGCGCCGGCCTTGGAGTGGTCGGACGAGGCTGGGCTCGAGCCCCCGGCGACGCCACGATGCCGGATCGGGCTAGCGCGCGACGATGCATTCCATTTCTACTACGAAGACAACTTGCGCCAATTGCGCGCCGCCGGCGCCGAATTGGTGCCGTTTTCGCCGATCAGTGACACTCATCTGCCTGCGGTCGACGGGCTGTATATCGGTGGCGGCTATCCCGAGGTGTACGGGGCCGCACTGGCGGCCAATCACACGATGCGGGCCGAAATCGCGCGCTTTGCGGCCGCGGGCGGAACAATTTACGCCGAATGCGGCGGTTTGATGTATTTATGCCAGGAGATCGTCACGCTGGAGGGCGAACGTTATCCGATGGCCGGCGTAATCGCGTCCCGGGCGATAATGCGGCCGCAGCTGCAGGCGCTAGGCTACGTCGAGACAATTACCACCCTGCCCTCGCCGCTGGGCCCGCCGGGGATGGTGCTGCGCGGTCACCAGTTTCGTTACTCCGAATTGCAGCCGGCGCCGCAACTACCGTGCGCTTACCAGGCCCGCAGACGGCGCGGCGGAACAGCTTTCGCCGAAGGCTACCTAATCGGCAACGTCCTGGCTTCTTACATTCATATGCATTGGGCTCGTACTCCACAGATTCCTCGCGCCCTGGTGACCCATTGTCTCGCCCATCGAGCGCGCGGCGAGGGCGCCTGAACCATGGCCGCCAAGAGCCTGATGGTGATGGGAACCGCGTCGGACGCAGGCAAGAGCCTGGTAGTCACGGGCCTGTGCCGCGCCCTGGCTCGACGGGGCATCAAGGTGGCTCCCTTCAAGTCGCAAAACATGTCCAACAACGCCGCGGTCTGCACCGGCGGTGAAATCGGACGGGCACAGGCGGCGCAGGCTGAGGCCTGCGGCCTGACTCCTACCCTCGACATGAATCCGGTCCTGCTCAAGCCCGAGGCCGAGCGCGGCGTGCAGGTGGTGATTCACGGCCGCGCCCGCTTTCACATGACCACCGAGGCGGGCGAGTTTGAACGCTATCGCGAGCAAGCCTGGCCAGCGATCGCGCAAAGCTACCGGCAGCTGGCAACTGCTTTCGACGTAATCCTGATCGAAGGGGCCGGGGGGGCGGCAGAAATCAACCTGCGCCACCGCGATTTGGCCAACTGGGCGGTGGCCGAACTGGCCGACGCGCCGGTGCTGCTAGTGGGCGATATCGACAAGGGCGGCGTATTCGCATCCCTGGTCGGCACTGTAATGCTCTTGAGCGAAGCGGAGCGAGCGCGCCTGGCGGGGATGCTAATCAACAAATTTCGCGGCGACGCACGCTTGCTCGGCGAGGGCCCTGCGATGCTGCAGGCGCGCACCGGCGTGCCGCTGCTGGGTGTGATTCCCTATCTACGTCTGGCTATCCCGCAGGAAGACAGCGCGGCGCTGAGCGCGCGCCCGATTCGGCTCCAGGGCGCGTCGCTTACCGCCGGCGTTATCCACTTTCCTCGTATCTCCAATTACACCGACTTTGCGCCGCTGGAAGAGGAACCCGACGTAGGGCTCGATTACTACTCCGACCCCAATTCCGCCCCGCCCCTGGATCTGCTCTTCCTCCCTGGCAGCAAGAGCACGATAGCCGACCTGGACTGGCTGCGGGCAATCGGATGGGAGAGCTATCTGGCGCGCCATCGCGCCCGTGGCGGCTGGATAGTGGGTATCTGCGGGGGCTACCAGATGCTGGGGCAGCGGATTCTCGATCCGGACGGGGTCGAGAGCGTGCGGACCCAGGCGGTCGGGCTTGGGCTATTGGAGCTGGAAACCCGCTTCGAACCTGACAAGATTACCCGCGCCGTCGCTGGCCACGACTGCGCCTTCAATTTACCGATCGGCGGCTACGAAATCCACGCCGGGCGAATAGCCGGCCCCGACTTGGCCCGTCCTCTCTTCACTCTCGCGCCGCTGGTCGAGCAGGCACCCGCTACCAACGAAGGTGCGCAATCGGAAGATGGCCGCGTGATAGGCACCACGATGCACGGCCTTTTCGATCGCGCCCAGTTTCGCCGAGCCTGGTTAAACCAGATCCGGCGTGCCAAAGGGCTCAGTCCGATGGAAGCCAGGCCTGCCAGCGATGCTCATGAGCTGCGCGCACGGGCCTACGAGGAACTGGCCGACGCGCTGGAGCGCAGTTGCGAGATCGAGCGGATCTTAAAGTTAATTCTCTGATCTGAGGTTGCAGTTGGCGCTCCGGCGCGGCTTTGCCCGGGCGGCAGGGGCATGGTAGATATCGTGATGGTCCAGGGCGCACTCAAGCCACAGGAGGAGCGGGACAATGGCTGAGATCGTAGCGGGAATCGGAACCTCGCACAGTCCCATCTTGGTTATCAACGGCCCACAGTGGGAGGAGCGCGCGCAGACCGAGAAGCAGTCCAAGAACCTGGTCGACATGGACGGTGTAGTGCGCAGTTACGCCGACCTGGAACGCCATGTCAACGCCAAATATGCCGATATCGCTAAAGTCCCACGCTTCATCGAGCAGTTCCAGGCCTCGCAGCGGGCGCTGGACCATCTCGCCGAGGATATCGAGAAGATCGACCCCGACGTGGTAGTAATTATCGGCGACGACCAGGAAGAGCTATTCGGCTTCGATAACCTTCCGGCCTTCTCAATCTATTACGGCGATAAGATCCGCAACTTGGTCAAGCGCGGTGGCCCCTCCACGCCGCGCTGGGCAATGGACGTCGCACGCGGGCGCGGGATGGACAGCCCCCACGAGTATGCAGCCGCGCCGGAGTTGGCTCGCCACTTCATCGAGGTGCTGCTCGAAGCTGGGATCGACGTCGCCACCGCCGACAAGATCACCGACCCCGACCGGCACGGCTTCGGCCACGCGATCATGTTTCCAATCGCGCGGCTGATGAAGAAGCGCAAGTACCCGGTCGTCCCGATTCTGCTCAATACTTACTACCCGCCCAATCAACCTACGCCCCAGCGCTGCCTGGAGATTGGTCGCGCCCTGCGCCGCGCGGTCGAGAGCTACCCGGCCTCGATGCGAGTCGCGATTATGGCTTCGGGTGGCCTCAGCCACATGGTCACCCACGAACCGCTCGATCATCAGGTGCTCCGGGCCCTGCGCGAATGGGACGAAGCCACGCTGGCCAATTTGCCGCTCAAACTCTTAGAATCGGGTACCTCGGAAATCCGCAACTGGGTGGTGATGGCGGGCGCGATCCGCGGGATGGCGATGCGCTGGAGCGAATATATTCCGGTTTACCGCACCCCAGCCGGTACCGGAATTGGCCTAGGCTTCGCGGTCTGGTCCTAATCGCGCGAGATTGGGGCGTGCGGCATGAGCGCCACCACCTCGCTGCGTCCCCAAACCGCAGCTCGATCGCCCCTGCCCTCGTTCCCGGAGAGCGCGAGCACGCCAGCGAAGAATCGCGACCATTGCCGGACGAGGGGCAGGGATCAGACTTCATGATGCCCGTCACCCCACCAGCGCGCTGAGTCCCTGCTATGGGCTGTCGTGCTCCGGAGCGGCGGCGCCGGGTGACAGCGTCCCGGGCGCAGCGGCCGAAGAAGGAATCGGCACCGGTGGAATGCTCCCCGGATCGGGTGCCGACAACGAATCGGCATCGGTTCCCCCCGGCCCGCTGACCGGCGACGCACTGGGCTCGACCGAAGTTGCGGGTTCGGTGGCCGGTAGCGGATCGGCCAGCGCCTCGACCGCTTTACCGATTGGCGTAGGTACCCCACTCTTGGCTTCCACCGCCTTCTCCAGCGCATGCATGTCGATCTTATCGGTCAGCCCACGACGGCTGGCTTCGTTCAGCGTGTGCTGCCACAAGCCGGGATACCTGGCGTACAGGTCGTCGTGTACCTCAACGTAGAGCTGATCTCCGCGCCACCCGAATTTGACCGGCTGATAGACAAACTCCCCGGGCGTGCCCACCGGGGTCATCTTGAACAGGGCTTCGATATCCTCGGGGTACAGCCGCACGCAACCGTGACTGACTTCCATCCCCACCCCCCACGGCACGTTAGTGCCGTGCAAAGCATATTCGGGCAGGGTCAGTTCGAGCCGATATAGGCCCAGCGGATTATCCGGGTCGCCGCCTGGAATCACGTGTTCGGCTTCGCCGTCGCGCTCTAGATGCTCCTCGTAAATATCCTCAGGGACCACCCAAGTCGGGTTCTTGGTCTTGCCGCGAACCTTGAAAGTGCCGATTGGGGTACGCCAGTCCATCCGGCCCAGACCCACGGGAAAGGTGTAAACCACGCGCTGGCTGGCGGCAACGCCATGAATCTTCTGAGCGCGGGGAAAGTAGTAGACCCGCATCTCCGGGATATTCATGACAATTCCGTCGGGCTTGGCGTCGGGCAAAATATGTTCAGTGGGAAGAACGATCTGCTTGCCCACCGGTGGCGACCACCAATCCATATGATTGTTGGCGTCGGAGACCTCTTTGCCCGAAAGATCATAGAACCGACCGATATCGAGCAGGGTGTCACCCTTCTTGATGCGGTAGGTCATCAGATCGCCGATGATATTGTCGGGATGTTCGGGCAGCGGATAGGCCACCAAGGCGCGATGGGCGAAGTCGTCCTCGCTCCAGGCCCAGGCCATAGATGCTATCAGCCCAAAAACCACTGCCGCCGCGATCGCACCTCGCCAAAGCCGAAACCGCGAACCGCAACCGCCGCGCTCCGTGCCACGATTGTGCGCGCCCTTCATCGGTTACATCATAATTGATGGCCTAGCGGTCGGCAATTGGCCTGAGTTGCGCGTACTTCAAGACCAGCAGCTTGGTGCCGGCCCGCTCGAACTGAATCCAGGCCTTGGCGCCCTCGCCTCGTCCCTCGCGCTTGCGCACCACGCCGGCACCGAAAGTCGGATGAGCCACTCGCCGGCCGACGTCGAAGTCGCCTTCCTCCCCCGCCGGCGGTAGCTGGCTATCGGAATAATCGACGTGGATCTCGCCACGGGTGGGGACACGCAGTGGCTCATTACGCCCCACTGGCGCGAAGCGACGAATCAGGGTGGGATCGATTTCGCGCAAAAAACGCGAGGGGTGAGCCTCTTGCCGAGTGCCGTAAATTTCGCGCGACAAGGTGTTGGTCAGATAGAGCAGGCGGCGCGCGCGCGTCATCCCCACATACAGCAGGCGACGCTCCTCCTCGACTTCACCGGATCCCTGCGAACGGCTGTGGGGAAACAGTCCCTCCTCCATTCCGGTGATAAACACCACCGGATACTCCAGCCCCTTGCAGGTATGCAGGGTCATCAGGGCCGCGCTGCCGCCAGCCTGCGCGACCTGGTCGCTATCGCTGGCCAGTGCCACTCGCTCCAGGAAATCGGCCAGCCCGCCGGGTCCGTGTTCCTGATCGAAGCCGGCCGCCGCCGAGAGCAATTCTGTAACGCTCTCGCGCCGATCGGCGCCATCGGGCAGGGTATCGAGATAGGCGAAAAAGCCGCTGCGGGCCACGACCTCGTCGAGCAGCTCGCGCACTTTCATCTGCGGCGCGGTTTGGATCAGCGCCGACAGCCATTGATGGAGCGCGCTTACCTGGCGCGCGATGCGTAGCGCGATAGCGGATTCGGCCTCTGCCCGCCCCATCGCGGCAAACAGGCTGATGCCCTCGCGGGCGGCCGCCGCACCCAGCACTTCCAGCGTGCGCGCGCCCACTCCACGCGGCGGCACCGAGGTCAGCCGCTCCAGACTGAGCGCGTCGGCGGGGTTGGCGATCAGGCGCAGGTAGGCGAGCAGATCCTTAACCTCGCGCCGTTCGTAAAAGCGCGCTCCGCCGACCACGTAATAGGGCACCCGCCGCCGCACCAGCGCCTCTTCGATTACCCGTGCCTGAGCGTTGGTGCGGTAGAAAACCACCATTTCGGCGGGGCGAAAGTTCTCTTGTGCCAGGCGACCGATCTCGCGCGCGACGAAGTCCGCTTCGTCGCGCTCGGTGACCCCGGTATAGTGAACCACCTGTTCGCCGGTTTCATTCTCGGTCCACAGCCGCTTTTCCTTGCGCTCCGAATTATTGGCAATAACCGAGTGGGCGGCAGCCAGGATGGTCTTGGTGGAGCGATAATTTTGCTCCAGCTTGAAGACCAAGGCGCTAGGAAAGTCGCGCTCGAACTCCAGGATGTTGCGGATGTCGGCACCACGCCAGCGATAGATCGACTGGTCCTCGTCGCCGACCACGCACAGGTTGCCACTGCCGCGTGCCAACGCCTGCAGCAGCAGGTACTGGACCCGGTTGGTGTCCTGGTATTCATCGACCAGCAGGTAGTTGAAGCGCGCCTGCCAGCGCGCCAGCACCTCCGGGTGGGTAGCAAACAACTGATGGACCAAAAGGAGAAGATCGCCAAAGTCCAAAGCGTTGAGCGACTTCAAGCGGCCCTGGTAAAGACGATAGATCTCGGCGGTCAGGGCGCCTTCGGCGCTGGGATCGCGCGCCGCCAACTCGGCCGGACCGAGCCCCTCGTTCTTGGCCTGATCGATACGCGCGCGCAGCGCACCTACACCCAGCCCACCTCCGCCGCCGGCGCTCTCCAGCGCCCAATGGATAGTGGTCGCGGCATCGCCCTCGTCAAAGACGGTGAAGTTGCGGCCGTAACCCAAGGTCTCGATTTCCTGGCGCAGGATACGCGCGCAGGCGGAATGGAAGGTGCTAATCCACAGCTCGCCGGCCGAGGGACCCAGCAGTGCACGCAAGCGCTCCTTCATCTCGGCCGCGGCCTTGTTGGTAAAAGTCACCGCGAGCAACTGCCGGGGCGCCAGCTTGCGCTTCTCAAGCAGGTAGGCGATACGATACGTGATGACGCGCGTTTTGCCCGAGCCGGCACCCGCCAAGATCAATATGGGGCCGTCCCCGGCCGTCACCGCCGCACGCTGGGCCGGGTTGAGATCGTCAAGCCTGTTGGTCATTTATTTCCTGAAATACCGATCGAAGGTGAAGGTCTAAGAAAATAGCTGCTTTCGCACGTCAGGCAAAGCGGGCGCGCGCAGCATTGAAAAAGTCGATGGCCAGCTATCAGCCGCGAGATAAATTTTACCGCCAAGCGCGGGCCCAAGGCTTGCCCTCGCGCGCGGCGTTCAAGCTGAAAGAGATCCTGGAGCGCTATCCGATCCTAACGCCCAACGCACGGATCGTCGATCTGGGCTGCGCACCGGGCGGATGGCTGCAAATCCTGGCGCAAGCCGCGCCCTCGGGGCGGATCGTCGGAGTCGATCTGGTAGCTTGCCGAGCCCCGGCGCCGTCGATCGAAGTGATCGTGGGCGATGCCTGCGAGCAATCGGTCCAGCAGCGCATCATCGAAGCCCTGGGCGGTGCACCCGATCTGGTCACCAGCGACATGGCACCCAAGCTCAGCGGCATCCGGCTACGCGACGAAGCCCGCTCGCTGCAGTTGCTGGAGGTGGCGGCGCGCTTTGCCGCGGCCATCGTGCGCCCGCAGGGCACGCTTATCGCCAAGGTCTTCATGAGCGCGGACTTGAATAAGACCGTGGCCACGATGCGCCCGGCTTGGCGCAGCCTGGAATTGCTCCATACCCACGCATCCCGCCCCGGCTCGCGCGAACTCTATTTGCTCGCACGCGGCTACCTGGGCGCCCGCGCTCCAGCCTGACGGCCGTGCGCGGCATGCACCGGCACCACTCCGCCCGCTTCCTGCTGCGCCAATCGCTCCAGGATACGGCGCGCGGCGATCGGTCCGGCGTCGGCGCGGATGCTGACCATCGCGCGCGTCGGATCGCGCTCGATCGCGCGCTGCTGTTCCTGCAGGAGATGCCAATCCTGGTCGAAAGTTTTCTTAATCTCCTCGAATACGCGCTCGGTCAGGTCCTCATCCTTGGGCGCGTAGCTTTGCGCCTGCCCCCAGAAATAATGGCTGCTGCGCTCGGTCTCGGGCGTAATCGCGTTGAGGTTGTACATGCTCAGACCGTTGGCGCGATTACCCTGACGCGCACCCTGTCCGGTGGGTGCCGCGCCCACGTCCAGGCGCACGAAGGCAGGCGGCTCGAATTCGATTATCTGCCAGCGATCAACGTTGGAGGTAAAGCCCGCCGTGCGCACAAAAGTGGGCGGCGCCGGCTGATCGATGGTCCAGCGGATAACTCGCACCCGCTCGGCTTCATGTTCCACCGTGGTCTCGGCGTGCAGGGTGTTGGCCTGAGTGCCGATAGTCGCCCCATGAACGTAGGTCAGATGGGTCAGGTCGAGCAGGTTATCGACGATAAGCTGCCAGTTGCATTCCACCGGTAACCGCGCGCTGCGCGCGCCCCACTGGGAATCGTCCAGCCAGTGAAAGTCCGCAATCTTGTTAGGATCGGCCAGCGCCGGGTCGCCCATCCAGATCCACAGCCAACGATAGCGCTCCACCACCGGATAGCTCTTCACCCGTGCGGTCGGCGGAATGTGCTCCTGCGCGGGAATCAGTGCGCATCGCCCGCTGCGATCGAATTCTAGCCCGTGATAGCCGCATTGCAGATGTTCCCCGACCACCCGCCCCAGGTGCAGCGGAGCATGGCGATGGCAGCAACGATCTTCGAGCGCCGCGGCGATTCCCGCGGCAGTCCGAAAAATGACCACCGGTTCATTGAGGATTATGCGGCCCAGGGGAGTCTGGCTGACCTCTTGGCTGGCAGCCGCCACGTACCAGTAATTCCGCAGAAACATGCTATCTCCCATCGCCGCGCATTTTATTCCAGCTCGCCCTCGCCGCCGTCATCCTCGCCACCGAGGTCGCCGCCGCGCTCCAGCTCATCGACCGCCTCGTCAAATTCCGGCCCGCCCAACTCGTCGCCCATTTCGCGCCCCATCTTGCGCATCAGTCGAGCAACGCTCTTGGGATCGTTTTCGTCAACATCACCCAGCGCGGAAGGATCGCTCAGGGCGTCCAGCCGGGCTTCTTCGCTGCGCGGCGTGGCAAACCGCGACATCAAGCGACGCAGCTTGCGACTGCCGCAATGCTGGCAGATTTCGTCAACGGCTTCGCTTATGCGCAGGGTCAGGATGCTGGAACGCTTGCGACATTGAGCGCATTCGTATTCGTAAATTGGCATGGTAAATCGGCCCTCCGCAGAAACGAAAGCTCGCTGTTACCCGTAACGGTCAGTTCTCGGCCTAAAGATTTTCCTGACTGAGCGAACCGATGGCAAGGGTGCGGCTTTCATGGCAAGCGGGCACCGCGCGCGGGCCGCCCCGGCCTGAAGAGCAGACTGGTAGCGCGTGTGACCACGCCCAGCGGGGTTAGCCGAACCAGCATGGTGCCCAGACGATTAAACGGCCCGTTGACGTACAGGCGCCGGCCGCGCGTGGCCGCGCGCAAAGCCTGTTCGGCCACCACGCGCGCATCCATATATAAGAAGGTGGGAAGCCAGCGCCGTTCGGTGCCGGCCACGGCTTGAAACTCGGTGCGGGTCAACCCCGGACAGAGCGCCATCACTTGTACACCGCTGGCCGCCACCTCCTGGGCCACGGCCAGGGAGAAATTAAGCACGAAGGCCTTGGTCGCGGCATAAGTAGCCATATACGGCACGGGTTGAAAGGCGGCGGTGGAAGCAACGTTGATAATCGTCCCGCGCCCGGCCGCGACCATCGCGGGCAGAAACAGCCTGCTGGTTGCCACCAGCGCACACACGTTAAGTTCGATCTGCTCCAGCTCGCGCTCCAGCGGGAGGGCCATCAGCTCGCCTTGCGTGCCAAAACCAGCGTTGTTAACAAGCAGGTCCAGCGTCGCGTTCTCGGTCGATACCTGGGTGTGCAGCCACGCCGGCGCATCGCGATGCGACAGGTCCAAGGCGTGCACGGCCGCGCTCGGGGCTCCCAGGCGCAGCGCTTCCTGGGCGATCGCTTGCAACCGTTGCGCGCGACGCGCCACCAAAATCAGATCATAATGCTGGCGCGCCAGGGCATAGGCGAATTGCTCGCCGATCCCGCTGGAAGCGCCGGTAATTAGCGCTCTCGCCATTGATCCGAAACAATAGCGCCGCCCAAAGTGTGCGTCCTTTAGATTTTGTCGCCCTTGTAACTGGTCAGATCGATCAGCTCCAGCGTGTTGCCGTCGGGATCGAAGAAGTAAAAGCGCGGCCCGTTGACATTTTCTCCACGCCGATCCTCTTCGGAAAGGATCTCCACTCCGGCGGCGCGCAACTCTTCCATCGCGCCGGCGTAGTCGTCATGAGCGATCATGAAGGCGTGATGGACTGCCCGCACGCCGGCGGTGGAAATCGGCTGATCGACCTTGACCAGAATGACGCAATCCCCCGCGGCATCCAGAAAAGCCATGCCACTTTTGGGTGGGGCAGAGAGAAACTTCAAGCCCAGGCGCTGGGTGTAAAATTCCCGGCTGCGCTCCAAATCGGTCACCGGGATGGAAATGTGAGCGAGCCCTCTGGTTCTAATCATCGCCTTAGCCTCGCTTATGCTTGAGTGTTCAGCAGCTTGTACTCTACCACGGGCAGCGCCCCCTTTGGCCAGGGACGCGCACCGGCTGGCAGATGGGCGCCGAATCAGGCCATTCGTGCACTGCCGCTATCGATCTGTGCTTGACAGCGTGTGGCCGATGGATTTAACAAAACCGTATGGAAGCCAAACTGCAAAGCTTTGCCGAAGCCTGCCATCGTATCCTAGCCGAGCAACCCGGTATCGAGGGACGCGAAAAAGTCCGAACCTTGTTGGAGCAGGCGCTCAAGGACGACGCCTTCGTGGCGCCCTATCTTGGGGACGACATGCCCCCGCGCAAGCTGCTCTATGAAGACCCCGAGCTTGGCTTCTGCATCTTGGCCCATCGTTTTAGCGGCGGCGGCAACGGTGCGCCACCGCACGATCACGGCCCGTCGTGGGCAATCTACGGCCAGGCCCGCGGCCAGACCCTGATGAGCGATTGGACTCTGATCGAGCCAGCCTCCGAGGATAAGCCGGGCACGGTGCGACTGGCCAAGAGCTATACACTGACGGCGGGGATGGCGCACGTTTATAACGAGGGTGACCTGCACTCGCCACGCTTCGAGGCGCCCAGTTGGCTCATCCGCATCGAGGGCCGGGACATGAGCAAGGTCCATCGCCTCAGCTACCGCGCTGTCTGATGCCCTGAGCGATAATCCAAGGCCCCTAAGCAAGCGCTCCTGCACCTGCGCACCGGCCATCCGCGTTGTGGGCCGTGGTACCTTGGCGGTAGGCTCGACCTGCGAGCGCCAGCGGGCCTCAGCCGCCGCCAAAGGCGGACTGCACCAGGCGGCCGTTTTGCAACACGATGAACGATTCAACCGACTGTCCAGCCGACGTGATCGTGGTGATGGGCGCCCCCGAGGCCAGCCCGGTGGAGGCCAGCGGATAGACCGTGACATTGACGGTTGCACCGCCGGTTGAGCCGATGATCTGGTACACGAACAGCGCCACCGGGGTGGTTGAATAAACTGGCGGCAAAAAAGGCGCCACCAGTTCCGAAGTGCCGGCGGCTAGCGGAGGACCGCTGAAGGTGCCCGCCAGAGTGAGCGCTCCGGTGCTCGCATTCACTCCGTAGGCGTAAATGTTGCTCGTAGCCTGGTCCACGCCCCAGGAAAACGGGCTTTCCGGCGGCAGCGGCGGCAGCATCTGCGCGCCCGCCGCCACGCTGCCTGAACTGGCGCCAAGCGTGCCGTTGGAGCCAATCGGGTACTCGGTAATCGACCCCGAACTGGTGGACCACAAAATCGGGAGCAAAGTCAGCGAGGGCTGCCCGGTAGAGGTATTAATCGTAATGCTGAAGGGCAGCAGGGGCAACGTGGAGGCCAGGGTGGTAGTCTGCAGCGGTGACCCCACCGAGCCGGTAGCGCCGACTGGATAAACCGCGAACGCCCCGGCGGTGTTGAAAAGATCCAGGGTACTGCCAATCTCCGGCACGAACGCCGCCACTGGTTCCCAGAGGCTGGAGCTGGTCAACGGCGGTAAGGACACGGTGGAAACCGCTGTCAACGTGCCATTGGCGCTAGTGCTGAAGGTGTACAGCGACTGAGTGTTGGAAATTCCGGGGCTCGAGACGCCATACGCGAACGCCGTGGTACTGGCCAATACTAGCGACGGGGCGCTGAGAGTCTGAATCGGGGTGCCGCCGATAAACCCGCTCGAACTGACCGAATAAACATTGCAAGTACCCACCGGCAGCGCCGTGCCAAAGGCCCAGACCGCGCTGGGCACGGTGGCGCCGGCCGGAATGAACGGCTCAAAACTCACGCCGGCGAGCGAAACCGTAGTTGAGCTACCCAGCGTGCCGCCGCTGTTAATCGGAAATTGCGTGACCGTAATCGTAGGGCTCAAAAGACTGCTGATTGCCGCCCACAGCACGCCGCTTCCATAGATCTGCAACCTGGCGTTGGTCTGCCCGCTGGCCACGATGCCCAGCGAGGTGAGCATTCCGGTGCCGCTATTCACCGAGTAACCCCAAATGTCGCCGCCGCTGTCCACTCCGTAGCAAAGCGCTCCGCTTTGAGTACAAGTCAGGCTTTGCAGCCCGCTGCCGGTAACGACCGCGCCGGACTGAGCGGTAGCTCCGGTTGAGCTGTTTGTAGAGTATTCGACGATCTGCGGCGAAGGAGCGGAGGAACCGGTCTGGAAAGCGTACAGCCCCGCTACGCTGGGTGCGAACGGGGTCGCGGGCGTAGGCGTCGCGGTCGGAGTCGGAGTCGGAGTGGCGCTGGGACTTGGGCTCGGCGTCGGCGTGGGCGACGGCGTCGGCGTGGGCGTCGGCGTTGGCGACGGCGTGGGCGTGGGCGCGGTAGTGACCGTCGCGGTTGGGGTCGCGGCGCCCGTGGGAGTCGGGCTGGGCGGCCGTAAGGTGGGTGTGACCGTCGGCACAAACGTGACCGTCGCGGTTGGAGTCGGCGTGGCGATCGCCACGCAGGTCGGGCAGGGATCGCACGCATTCAACAGCATCGCCGCGCCCAAACCGAGCACCGCCGCGGTGACCGCGGCTCGCAATCCGTGCCGGCGGCTACTCGCGGCGTCCCAACCGCGTGCGCGGCGGCGCGCAGGAACCCGGATCGCTCTGACTATCTTCGGTAACCGCTTCAAGGCTTCGCCTACTCGACCCAGTTGAACTGCTTGTAAAGGATGATCTGGCCGTACTGATGAGCCGTGCCGTAGCCGGCCTGCGCGTCGATCCCGGCGTGCCAGGGCCGGTAATAAAGCCCCAGGTCGGGCCCGCCCTGGCCGGCCACCGAACTGACGAAACCACCGCCGTAGATCGCGCCGCCGCCCCCGGCCATCAGCAGGTAATCCTCGGTCGAGGCCAGCACGGTGCGCAAATCGATCGAGCTGCTGGTCACCCCGTTTTGATAGTCGTGGACCGCGCTCACCAGAAGATTGAGTGGATGGCGGCTATGCGCAATCAGCCAGGTTGAAAGGTCGCCCTCGATATCGGCCGCGTTACTGTCACCTGCGTCGCCCCCGCCCAACAGGTAAAGGTGAGTGTTGTTCCACACCGTCAGGTCAACGCCGCCTTGGAAGCGGCCGAAGTTGAAGCGCGCCGAATGGCCGGTGCTGGGCGCGAGCGGATCAGCGAAACCCTGCCCCATGAAGAGCTGATAGCCTGTGGTCCGGACCACCGCCCCGATGTAACGGGTGATGCTCTGCTCGAATTGAAAGCCCTCCTGGGTGACCGCGTATTGGTCACTAACAAAGCCGCCGCCAAAGATAGTCAGGCTGAGGGTACCGGGCTCCTGAAGGTTGAAGAAATTGGGGAAGTATGTGGAAAAGATCGCGGCTGGGGGCACTTGGGCATAGGCAACCGATGCCCCCCATGCAAAGATAACGACCATCATCAGGAGCCGGCCCATCTGACCGCCTATTCTCTGTGGTTGAAAAGCTCTCATGGCGTTGGCTCCCTGAACTAACGGTTCACCGGGACCGTACAGGCGGGACAAACCGGACAGGCTGGCGGCGGGGCGCCACCGATACTCGGTGCCGCGCCGGGATAGCCGCCGGGACCCACCCCGACGCCTCCCATCCCGGCAATGCCTAGCGGTCCGGCCGGCAACGGTGGTCGCGTACCACACACCACCGTCTCGTAGCCCGCTTCGACCTGCACCGTGGCGGCCGGCGCCGCCCGCGCCGCAACCTGCACCAGACCAACGTCAACCGCAACGTCGCTGGACGGGCTGTTGCCGCAAACCGGCGACTGCAGAGCGAAAGCGACGCTGAATTGAGTCCCGCGCACGCCTGCGATCGCGTTGGGGGTTTGTACTTGGAATGTCGGCGCCGCGCTGCGCAGGGCGGCGGTAACCAGCGAATCCACCCGCCCACCAAGCAGGCCAATGGTGGTGCTTTGCCGGCCACCGGGACCTATTACCTGCTCGTCGATGACCAGAACGCTCTGCTCGCTCAGCTCCAACCGACTGTTATCCGCCAACACGATCGCCAAGTGGGCACCAGCATCGGTGGTCAAACGATCGCGCAACGCCACCGGCATTCCAGTAACCACCGCAAGTGTGCTGCTCCCCCGACTCAAATGGGCACTGCCCGAAACATCGGCAATTTGTCCAACCGGAGTTTGAGCGAGGCTAGGACTAACCGGCAAGAAAAGCATCAACGAAACAAGCAGGCAGAGGGCGAATTCAGCTTTGTTTTGCATTCGCTTGCTAACCACTGCCTTACAGTGTTTAGCAAATAACTCACTATATATCCAGATTATTATCCTTCACAATGAATCAAATTTTTTGTTATTGAACCACACAGCCCTTAATAAAAGCTACCTGGGACAGCGCTCGCCAACGGACAGCGGGACGTTGCCTAGCAACCTGCCATCGCGCGCACGCCTAGTTATCGAACCGATCAGTAGGCGCCATTTAAGCGCATCGCGCCGATTTCAGAGGTTGGGCTGGCGTGGGAACTTGAGAAACGGTAACGGGGTGCCGCGATAGGTAATGGTGCTGGCCCATCGGCCAGGCGGCGGCAGGAAGCCCTGGGCTCCGAAGTACGTCACATAATCGTCCTGATCGACTCCGTCGCCGCTGACCCCGAGAGCGCCCACCAAGGCGCCATTTTTGAATAGCGGCACCGAACCGGGAAATACTGTCAGCCCCTCCCCGCTGGGCAGGCAGGCGGTTGGATTCTGCGCATAGAACTGCTGCTGAATCTGGTAGAGCGGGCCCGGGGCGGTGCCGTCGATTCCGGGCGGATAAAAGGGCTGGGCCAAAAAGTCGGTGGTGCGAGTGGTAATCGCCAGCCCCGGGGGCGCGCCGAGGGTTTGCTCCAGTTGCTGCGCCAAGAGTTGGGCAGGGTCGCTGAAGGCCGTCACGGTCAGGTCCTTTTGCACCACGATATCGAGGCTGAACATCGTGGCGTCATTGGTCCGGAACAGGCCCAGGATATTGCCCTGCAGGTCGGTGACGCCTACCTGCATCCGGACCGGCAGATCGATTGGCAGCCGCAGCGCGCTGCGCGTGGTCCTTTCGATCTCGAGGGCCTGTGTGAGGATGGTGGTTACGTCACCGGCGGTAAGTCCACCGGCCATCGGGCTGCTCACGATCGGAAAACGGAGTTCGCCCGGAACTCCTGCCAGCGTAGCCTGCGGGAAGCTGAGCGGTGGCGCGGCCTGCACCGGGTAGGCCGGCGCGATCGTCCCAGGCAACGCGCCAAAAGCAATCGGGCTCAAGGCACTAGGTGTGCGTTCGCCAATCCAGTCTAGGCGGATTCCGTCGAGCAGCACGTTGCTGGCGACGATCGAGGCCGGTGCCGCATAACCGGCGTCCGCCCCAGCCAGCGCCACCACCTCGTCCTCCTCGCCGCCGGTGGCATCCGCGCCGATGCCGCCAGCCAGCGCTCCGCTGACATAGACCGGAATTCCACCCAGCGCCCCTGTCAGGCCATTGCCGTTAGGCTGCACCTTGCTGCAGGGAAGCGAGGAATATTGCAGGCCAAACAACGGCCCAGGGGGCGAGTTGACCACCCCGGGTGGGAAATGGGGCTGGGTTATTTCGAGTGCGGTGCGAGTCGAAAAGGCGTTCTGGTCGCTGGATAGAAAAGCTGCCGTGCGGGCCTTCTCGATCGCGATTTGGATCGTCGAGCTTTGCCCGCCGTTGATCAGCGCGTTGATCGGGTCGCCGTCGGGACTGACCGCGGGCGCGTTGGCCATGGCAAAAACACCCAGCACGCTGCCTTCCCGATCGACCACCGCGATGACCTCGGGCTGGCCGTCGCGGACCGCCTGCGTCACCGCCCCGGCGATTAGGTTGCGCACATCTCCAGCGGTGAGCAAAGCGGTAGGCAGCGGGGTAATCACAGCGGCGCTGGGTGGCGTGCCGTTGCCAGCGGCGCTTCCACCACCGGCGCCGCATCCGCTTGGTCCCAACAGCAGCGCGGCGCAGATCATCAAGTCGACCGGCAGCCGAAGTTTTCTCACCTCAGCCTCCGCCCAGGGGCAACTGGCGACAATAACACCATGATGCCACAGGCTAACCAAAATCGAAGCCTGTAACAAAATACACCATATATAAAGTCATTTGACAGCAGCTCCCGAATCGGGCAGGCTTCACTCCTAACGCTCGTGGCCCAGTCAGACAAACTGCCCCCCGCCGAGGTGTGGCGCAGGCTTGCGGCGATTGAGCCCTACTGCCACTTCACCCCCCCGCAGGCCGACAATTTTCTGAGCGCCTACCAGCAGAGCGACGCGATCAAGATCGTCGCCTTCACTGCTCATCAGCTCATCTGCCGCAAGGGCGAGTACGAACTCGATTTATGTTTCGTGCTGTCGGGCACGGTTGAGCTCCACGACGAGGTCGCGGGTAAAGGCCGCACGCGGGTCGCCACCCTGCGCGCGGGAAGCATGTACGGCGAACTGGGCGCGCTGAGTGGACTGCCGCGTTCCACCGATATCGTAGCCGGCCCCTCGGGCGCCGAGATTCTTTATGTCGCCAGCCACGCGCTGAAGTTCATCGAGGCTAATCCCGAGGCGCGCAAGCTGCTGATGGAGCGCTACCGTGAGCGCGCGGTGCGGGTCCTGGCAGCCGAGGTCGAGTTGTTCGAGGGCGTAAGTGGCGAATTCATCGAGCGCCTGATCCCTCATTGCGAACTCCAGCGCTACGACCTACGCGGTATCACCATCGTTCGCCAGGGCGACGAAGGTGATGCCTTCTATGTCGTGCGCAGCGGCTTCGTCCAGGTGGTCCGCCAGCGCGAGGATGGCAGCACGCGGGTGCTCGCCTATCTGCGGGCCGGCGAATACTTCGGCGAGATGGCGCTGTTGGGCGAGGGGCGGCGCTACGCCAGCGTATTGACCGCCGGCAAGTGCGAATTGCTCAGGATCGGGCGCGCCGACTTCCTCGACCTGTGCCGCCAATTTCCCGACGTGGAGCGCCGCCTGTTCAGCCTAATCGAACGGCGCCGGCGCGAAGAGCAGCAGATTACCCCCGAGCTATCGGCGATGCTGGCCACTAGCGGCCAGCTCGGGATGATCCAGGCCGACGCGCTGCTGGTGATGGATCTGGAGCGCTGCATCAAGTGCGACGCCTGCGTCACGGCCTGCCGAACCCTGCATGGCGAAAGCCGCCTCATCCGCACCGGGATCACCCTGGGCAAGTACTTGGTGCCCGCCGCCTGCCGCCATTGCGACGACCCGCGGTGCATGAGTGCCTGTCCCACCGGCGCGGTCAAACGACGGCCGGGCGGTGAAATCTTCTTCCAATACGACCAGTGTATCGGCTGCGCCAACTGCGCCATCGCCTGCCCTTACGACAATATCGCGATGATCGAGACCCCCAGGTTCGACGCCGCGCAGGCGCGCAAGCAGCGTGCGACCGGTAACCGTCGGATCTTTCGTCCGCTGGCCCGCCACGACGCCGAGTCATGGTGGGCGCGGGTAGCCGCGGCCTGGCGCGAGCGTCGCTACGAGAACCTCGCGCCCGCCTTGTGGCGCCGGATCCTCCACCGCAACCGGAGCGCGGCCGACAAGCCGGCGCAGCCGAGTTCCGCGCGCACGCACGTTCCGCTCTCCTATCCGATCAAGTGCGACCTGTGCGACGGTCTGCCCTTTATGGGCTGCGTTCACAGCTGTCCGACCGGGGCTGCGATGCGCATCGATCCCGCCGCCCTGTTTGCTCAAACCGGCGCGCTTTCCATCGGCTCGCGGGTCAGCAAGGCCCACGGCGACAACGGTTGAGCGCTTCAACTTAAGAGCGTCCGGGGAGCAATGAACGCTACGGTCACGGCCAGGCTGGAGGTAAGTCGCCGTGCCGCGCGCCTGCGCGAGTTACTTTCAATTCGCCTGCTGCCGCTCATCGTGCTCTGCTCGATAGTGGTCGTGGTGGCGCATCACCTGACCGAGCCGTTTGCCCTCCACCTCAGCGCTTACCATTCGGGCTTCATCACCTTAGCCGCGTTCGTCTTTGCCGGATGGTACAGCGTGCGCAAACGTTTTACCTGGCTCGGCCTGCATATGTTGGTTCTCGCCCAGCGTGTCACTCCCGCACCGCTGTTCCGTCTGGTGCGGTTCTGGGACCGGCTGGAAACCCGGCGCGCGATTCACGTCGCGGCCGGCATCCTGGCCTTGTTGCCACTGTGGTGGCACACCCAGACCCACTTGATGGGCCCGCTGGAGACGGTTCTAGCCTTCGCGGTAGTCACGTTGCTGGCAAGCGGCCTGTTTGGCGCGCTGCTGCAGGATTTTCTTCCGACCGCGATGACCCATCGGGCCGCCCGCGAGGTTCGGCTGGGCGATGTGGAGAGCGCGATCAACCTGCTCTTCGCCCAGGCCGAGGAGAAAATTCTGGGCCACAGTGAAGCTCTGATCGGCGCCTATCTCGGCCACGTCAAACCCATCCTGGTCGGCACTTGGCCCCGGCGCGCCTTGTTGGCCGCCTCGCTTCGGGGCCGCGACGCGGGCGTAAGCTGTGCAGCCGAACTTGCGCGCTATCGTGGCCAACTTACGCAGGATGGTGAGTTGTGGGATGAGCTGAGCGCTCTCGCCGCGCACAAGGTCAACCTCGAGCAGAACGCCTTCAACCTTGAGTTTGGCACCCGCTGGCTGGGCTTTCATCTCGCGATCGCGGCACTGACCGGCGTTTTGGTCGTGTTTCACGTCCTGGCAGTGTTCTATTTCGCTGGCCTATGAAACTGCGCGCTAAGCTGGGTGCCGCCGGTGCGCTCGCTGCCCTGAGCCTGTTCGCGCTTCTGGCGGTCCATCGCAGCTATTCTCCCGGCTCTGTGCTCCCGGGCCATCAGTCCTTTGCCGCTCAATGCGCCGCGTGTCATCAGCCCTGGCGCGCGGCGGACAACGGCGGATGTGCGGCTTGCCATGGCGCGATGCCCAACAACCCGCACGCGGGCAGCGCGCTTGACGACAAGGATGGCGGGCTGATCGCCGGCTTTCATCTGGCGGGAATGAATGACCAACTTGCCTGCCTTTCATGCCACGTCGATCACCGCGGAGCCCTCGACCTGCCGCGCGCCGCCGGTTTCGCCTGCACCTGGTGTCATCAGCATCCCTCGCTGGCCGAGGTGCAGCGTCACGCCTTCCGGAGCCGGCGCGATCTGATTCGCCCTTACGGTTCGATTCACGCCTTCAAGATCGGATACTCCCATCGACAGCATCTGCAACTGCTGCTCAAGCGCGGCGCCGCGCCGGCCTGCCAGAGCTGTCACGTCGTGCAACGTGCTTCAGCGCCCGCGGCGCCGGCACGTTTTGTTCTGGCCTGGAGTAGCTGTGCGGGCTCCGGTTGCCATCTGAATCCGCAGGATCGCTATCTCAATCTTCCCGCCAGCGTGGGGAGCGCGCCCCGCTTCCTGGCATACTGGCGGATGATCAGGCTGAAGCACCTCGACGCCCGCTTCGACCACTCCGCCGACCATTTGCGCTCGGCCTGCGAGCGATGCCACATGGCGATTGCCACCAGCACCCGTGTGGGAGACCTTCCGTCGCGCCAGACGCTCAATTGCTTCAGTTGCCATGCGCATCAGCCCTTGCCCGAAAGATCCGCGCCGATGCGCCGCGTCGCGCTGGGGCGCGACGTGGTATTGGCCGCGACCGCCGGCCCCGCGCCCATCCGGGCGCAGGCCAGGACGGTTGAATGCACCCAATGCCATGCGTTTCATCGCTACGGTTCGGCGCCGTCTTACGATTTCAACCGCCCTGCGCCATTGCGCTCGCCCCGGATGCGCGGCACGGGATTGCAATTGGTCCTCTACCTGCCGGTCTTGTCACGTTCCGGGGGCTCGATGAGCGGCTTCCAGTTTCAACCCACCACGCTGAAGCCCTGGTGGCTGGGACTGCTGGGGCTGCTCGCTTCATCGCTGTTGGCGCTGGTTTACTTGCGCGCCATCCCGCATCTGGTCAGCGGGGATTCGGGCGAGGAAGGCGGCATCGCGCCACGCATCCAACAGGTTCCCAAGCTGGACGATACCTACCAGAGTACGGTGCCAGGGCTTTACGTGGTCGGCGAAACGGCCGGCACCGCGTCGATCAATCTGGCGATGCGCTCTGGCCGCCAAGCGGTAGAGTTCATTGCCAACCAGCTCAAATTCAACCCGCGAACGCCGGCGCCCGAGATCTATGACGTGGCGATTATCGGCTGCGGTCCCGCCGGGATCAGCGCCACTTGTACCGCCAAAGCCAGCGGGCTGAGTTATCTGGCGCTGGAGAAGGAAACCGCGGCCGGCACGATTCGCAACTATCCGCGGGGTAAATTCGTCCAAAGCACCGCCATCGAGGTCGCCGAATACGGCTCGTTCTTCATGGAAGGGGACACCTCCAAGGAGGTGCTACTCAAGGAATGGGAGCGGATCCTGGCCGAGACCGGCATCACCATCAACGAACGCGAAGAGGTCAGCGCAATCCGCGCGCGCGAGGGCTATTTCGAGATCCTCACCTCCGCCTCCCGTAGCTACCAGGCGCGCTACGCCGTGTTGGCCATCGGCCTGCGCGGCTCGCCGCGCCGCTTGAAGCTTGCGGGCGAGACCCCCGATCGCGTCTTCTACAGTTTGATTGAGCCTTCCGAATTCCAAAACCGCAGGCTCCTGGTGGTCGGCGGCGGCAATGCCGGCACCGAGGTCGCCCAGGCGCTGGCCGATCCTCAGCTTCACAACATCGTCAGCTACTCGTTCCGCACTCCCGCGCTGGGCCCGCCGGTCACGCCGGAGAATGCCGAGAAGATAAGCCAACTGCAGCGCCAGGGCCTGATAACCATCTATCCTGCCAGCGCGCTTACCGGGCTGGCGCCCGGCAAGGTGGTGCTCGAACCCTTTGGCGCCGCGCGCAGCGGCGAACTCAGCGCCGGCGCCAACGCGATAGTCATCACCGAGCCCACCGAGTTGGACAACGACTGCGTGTTCGCGATGCTGGGCGCCGAACTGCCCACCCGGTTCATGGAATCGATCGGCATCCAAATGGAGCGCAAGGGGCGGTGAACGGCAATCGCCCGTCCCCGAGGAGCGGTCGGCTCACAGCACCGGAATGTTGTCCTGCCAATGCTTGAACTTGCGATCGAGATGGACGCTGAAGGGCTGCTCGCTGGGCCGATAGCAGGGGCGCTTGATCACGTGACAGTTCTCGCAATTGCTCTGGCGCACCGCCATCTTGCGCAGGTCGAGCATGCCGGCCGCCACCGCCGCCGCCATCTTGGCCGGGTCGTTGCCAATCTCGCCGTGCACGTTCTTTTTCACCCAGTCCGAAGCCGCACCATGACAGGCCTCGCAGGAGACCCCCTCGGTCGGATCAGGCGCGCTGTCGCTGCCGGCACCGGTAGTATGGCAGGTTAGACACATCGCACCGTCCGCCTGTCCGTCCGCCAAGCCAACCTTTCTGGCGGCTTGTTTGCCCCAATCGCTTTCCAATGCATCAAAGGCTTTGCGATGGGGATCCTGCTTCCAGATCTCCATCGGATTACTCTTCTGACCGTTAGGGCCGATGATGGTCAGGGCCTCTTTGCGGCCGTGGCAGTCTTCGCATTGAGAGGAGCCGACATATTGATGGTCGGCGGCGTGAGCCGCTGTCGCAAGCGCGACACACCCAACCAGCCCGATTATCGTCAAGCAGAGAAACTTCATGCCCAAAGCCCCTTTTCCTAGCCATCGGCAGATGTTTCTACTAGACTTCGCTACATATTGCAAAATTTATCTGGCAGGGTGCTCATCGCGTTATTCTTGATCTAACATGACCTGAGAAGTAGATCTCGCGCATTCGGTTGTGGCGACAGGATCGGAAAAGCCTCTTTCGCGGCATGCGCGACTCGCGCTGGTGGTTCTTACCGCGCTATTTACCGGGGCTTATGCGAATGCGGCCGCAATGGATGCCACGATCCCTGCCGCCAGCTCCCGCCCCGCACCTTCCGCCGCGCCCTCTCCCAGCGCAGTCGACCCCGAGACGCAAAAGATGCGTCGGCAGGCCGCGGAATGGAACGTCCCGGCGCCGGCGCTCAAGCCCCTGGGTTTCGCGGCCCCTGGCCTGCGGTCGTTTCAGCCTCCGGCGTGGGCGGCAAGCAGCGGCCTAATCCCATTCGAAGATCGGTGGCGGATAGGGTTCCCGGATTGGAACCGCTATGTGAACGGTACGCCGGGCGAATATCCCTACCGGCTGGGCCGTTGGTGGGACCCGTACGATCAGAACGTGATCAAGGGTGACTATCCGATTTGGGGCCAGCACACTTTTTTCGATTTCACCGCGGTCAGCGACACGATCGCGCAGTTCGATCGCACGCCCACCGCCAGCGGGGTCAGCGCGCAGCCGACGCCCGGTTTTCAGAATTTTTTTGGCGGCGGAAATGAGCGCTCGCTGCAACAGAATTTCATCACCTCCTTCGACCTCTTCCATGGTGATGCGGGCTTCAAGCCGCTGGACTGGGAGCTGCGCTTCACTCCGGTGTTCAATGTCAACTATCTCGACGTCTCCGAGCGCGGGGTGGTCAACGTCAACCCGGCCGACGGCACCACCCGCCTGGACGGCCATGTCGGGATCCAGGAGCTGTTCTTTCAGTACAAGCTGTTGGACCTGAGCCCCAACTACGATTTCGTCTCCGCGCGCGCCGGGATTCAGCCCCTGGTCAGTGATTTCCGCGGCTTCATTTACGTTGACCAGGAACCCGGCGTGCGCCTGTTCGGCAATTACGACGACAACAAGATCAACTACAACCTGGCTTTCTTCGAGCAGCTCGACAAGGACACCAACAGCGGCCTCAACACGGTCTTCAGGACCCGCGGCCAACAGGTGGTGGTGGCCAACCTGACCCGTCAGGACTTCTTTTTTTCCGGCTACGACGCGCAATTGGACTTCGACTACAACCACGACGCCGGCGGCTTCCATTATGACAACAACGGTTTCCTGGTGCGTCCGGCTCTGGTCGGCAGCGTCGTCGCGCATACTATCAACGCGGCTTATTTCGGCCTCACCGGCCAGGGCCATATCGGCCCTATCGAGATAAGTCACGCCTTTTATGAAACCGTCGGCAGCGACAGCTTCAACCAGATCGCCGGCCACGCGGTCAACATCAACGCCCAAATGGCGGCGCTCGAACTGGCCTATCCGCGCGATTGGCTGACCTACAAGGTATCGTTCTTCTACGCCTCCGGAGACGGCAACCTCAATAGTCATACCGCCACCGGCTTCGACGCCATCCTCGACAGTCCCGACTTCGCCGGCGCCCCCTTCAGCTATTGGAGCCGCGAGGGGATAGGCTTGCCGCCCACCGGGGTTGCGCTCAAAAGCCCCTTCAGCCTGCTGCCCAACCTGCGCAGCTCCGAACTTCAGGGCCAGGCCAACTTCGTCAATCCGGGCCTGCTGCTCTATAACCTCGGCCTGGAAGCGCGGCTGACCCCCGAGCTGACCGCGGTGGTCAATCTCAACTACGTCCAGTTCGCCGCGGTCGGCGTGCTTGAACAGTTGCTCCACCAGAACAACCTCAGCCGCGACATGGGGTTCGACACCAGCGTGGGCTTGATCTATCGGCCGCTGCTCATCGACAACGTGATTTTCGAGGTCGGCGGCGCGCTCTTCACCCCGGACCGCGGCTTCAGCCAGATCTACACCAGCCAGGAACTGTACTCGGTCTTTACCGCCATGACGGTGACCTACTAGAGCGGGCGGCGATGGCAGGCCCGCGGGCAAAGTTTGCGACGGTGATCCTTGCTTGCGCCCTGGCGATGGCCGTGGGCGTAGGCCGGGCGCTCGCCCGCCGCGCGGCGGCGCCGGACCCGGCGGTTGATCCGGGCGCGATGCTGTGGGAGCGGCCCGCGCCCGACCGCGGAGCTTACCAAAAGCCGCTCATTCCCCCCGACATCTCCCAACAGACTCAGGCCGCCGCCGATCGCAAGAGCAAGGGCTGTATCGCCTCGGGATGCCATCGGGGGATCGAGGACATGCATCCGCAGGGACTGCCGATCGGATGCACCGATTGCCACGGCGGCAACCCCGAGGCCAGCCTCAAGCAGGCAGCCCACGTCCAGCCCCTGTACGCCCGCGACTGGCCCGCCGACGGGCGGATGCCGGTGCGTTCGTACGCGATGCTCAATGACGAATCGCCCCAATTCGTTCGCTTCGTCAATCCCGGCGACCTGCGCGCCGCGCGGATGGCGTGCGGCAGCGCCGGCTGCCACGTCGATGAGGTGGAAGACGTACGCAAGAGCATGATGGCGACCGGAGCGATGCTGTGGGAGGCGGCGCTCTACAACAACGGCGAGTATCCCTCCAAGATCGCGCGCTTTGGCGAAGCTTATACCGAAGATGGACGCCCGGCGCGGGTCCGTACCCTGCCGCCGCCCAGTGCGGCCGATAAGCTGGCGCACGGCGTGCTCGATTTTCTCGATCCGCTGCCGCGTTTCGAAATCTCCCAGCCGGGCAATATTTTGCGCGTCTTTGAGCGCGGCAACGATCGGCTGAGCAGCCGTGGCCTAGGCACCGAGGTGCGCACCGATCCGGTATTTCTAAGCCTGCAGAAGACTCGCCTGCTCGATCCCACGCTGTGGATGCTGGGCACCAACGACCATCCCGGCGACTTCCGCAGCAGCGGATGCAGCGCCTGCCATGTGATTTACGCCAACGATCGCGATCCCAGCCATTCGGCCAAATATGCTCGCTACGGCAACCTCGGCCGGAGCTTTTCCGCTGACCAGGCGATTGACCATCACGTCTCGGGTTTCCCTATCCGCCATCAATTCACTGACGCGATCCCCTCCTCGCAATGCGTGGTCTGCCACGTCCATCCCGGCACCAACGTGGTCAACAGCTATTACGGGACGATCTGGTGGGACAACGAAAGCGACGGCGAATTTTTCTATCCGCCCCACGACGCGCACAAGAGCGCCGACCAGACCGCAATCGATCTGATGGCCAATCCCGAGGCCGCCGCGGTACGCGGGCGCTGGTCGGACCCGGCCTTCCTGGCCGACTCGGCGAAGCTCAATCCCCAGTTGAAGCACGTCCAGATTGCCGATTTCCACGGCCATGGATGGATTTTTCGCTACGTCTGGAAGCTTGATGAAGGCGGGCGGCTGCTCGACGCAAATAATCGCGTGATTCCCTCCAGCGCGCCCGATAAATGGCGCCGCGCGGTCAAGCTCGACGACCTTCACCAGGAAGCCGGCATGCAATGCGCCGATTGTCACTTCGAGCTCGACGCCCACGGCAATGGCAAGCTCTACGGCGAGGTCCGCAACGCCATCGCGATCCGCTGCGAGGATTGCCACGGCAGCTTTAATCGGCGCGCCACGCTGACCGCCAGCGGCAACGCCGGGTGGGAGCACGGGCGGCCGATCAACATGCGCACTTATCCCGCTACCCGGAGAACCGATTTCGGCAACCGCTTTATCGACACTCGCTTCGCCATCCGCCAGCAGTCCTCGATGGGTTACAAGCGATGGGTCGTACCGCAACTCGTGGATCTGGACGACGCCCATTCGCCCCATTACCGGCTCGCCGATGAGCCAGCCCGTTACGCCCATACCATTGAGAAGGACGGCAAAACCTGGGGCGACCTCAAGGTTGCCGATTCCCAGCTCGCCCATCCGCTCTCCCAGATGACCTGTCAGAGCTGCCATTCGGCCTGGGTACCAAGTTGCTTCGGCTGCCATCTGCCGATGAAGGCCAACATGCGCCGGCCGCTGCTCCATTACGACGGCGACATGACCCGCAACTGGACCAGTTACGACTTCCAAACCCTGCGCAGCGACGTTTTCATGCTCGCCCGCGATGGTGTCGTAACCGGCAATCGGATCGCCCCCGCCCGCTCCTCGTGCGCGGTGCTGGTCAGCTCCTATAACGCCCGCCGCGACGTGATCTACACCCAACAGCAACCGGTCTCGGCCGACGGCTACTCGGGCGAGGCCTTCAGCACCGCCGTGCCCCATACCGTGCGCAGCACCGAGACGCGGCGCTGCACCGATTGCCACCTGTCGGCGGAAAACGACAATAATGCCCGGCTGGCGCAGCTCTTGATGCTGGGCACCAACTTCGTCAATTTCATCGGCCGCTTCGCCTGGGTCGCCGAAGGGCGCGACGGTCTGCAGGCCGTGGCGGTCACCCAGCGCGACGAGCCGCAGGCGGTCTTCGGCAGCCACCTGCACCAGCTTGCCTATCCCGACGAATATGCGGCCTTCGTCAAAGCCGGCCGGCGGCTGACCGAGAACTACCGCCACGGCTCGGCCGATTGTCTGAGTATCCAGAACCGCGGCGAATACCTCTATACCGCCGACGGCCCGGGCGGCCTGGAGGTCTATGACATCGCCCATATCGATGACAAGGATTTTGCCGAGCGCATCATCACTGCTCCGGTCTCGCCGCTGGGTCAGCGCACTTACGTCAGGAGCAGATTCGCCACCGCCGTCGCGCTTCCAAGCACCCTGCTGATCGACCCCGCCCGCTCCCGCCAGCCGCAAAACCTGGAAGCGCCGATTCCCGCGATGTACGCCTATGTGTACGTCACCGATCGCGATGAGGGACTGATCACGGTCAACGTCGCGACCTTGGGCGACGGCAATCCGGACAACAATTTTCTCAGCCGCGGCGCGACCTTCAATCCCCAAGGCCGGCTCAACGGGGCGCTCAATCTTGCGATAGTCGGCCATTATGCCTACGTGCTGTGCCGGCGCGGACTGGCGGTAATCGACATCGCCGATCCCCTGCGGCCGCGCCTGGTTTCGGAGCTGGGCGCACCCTGGCTGCGAGCGCCGCGCGCGCTCCAGGTGCAGTTCCGCTACGCCTTCGTGGTCGATGCCGAAGGGATGAAAGTACTCGATGTCACCGACCTCGATCATCCCCAGCCGGTGCCGGGCGCAGTGGTAAAGCTGGCTGACGCGCGGAACATCTATGTCGCCCGCACCTATGCCTACGTCTCCGCGGGACGGCAGGGGCTGGTAATCGTCAACGTGCGCCGGCCCGAACACCCCGAGATCGATCAGGTCTTCAACGCCGGCGGCCAGATCGATGATCTCAACGACACCAAGCTTGGCATGACCGACGCCAGCCTTTTCGCCTACCTGGCCGACGGCAAAAACGGCTTGCGCGTGGTTGAGCTGATGTCACCTGAAACCCCCGGCTACCAAGGCTTTTCACCACGCGTAAGCCCCCGCCTGATAGCCACCTTTCCCACCTCGGGGCGCGCGCTCGCGCTGCCCAAGGGACTCGATCGCGATCGGGCGGTGGATGAGAGCGGCCATCAGATTGCAGTCTTCGATCGCTTGGGTGCGCGACCGTTCACCCAGTCTGAAATGCGCGCGCTATATATCCGCAACGGCAAGCCCTACATCGTCAACGACCAACCCGACCCGGCCGGCGACGTGGCCCAGCGACGCCATTGAGAAGATCCGATTCGGCCAAGCTTCTGCTTTCGATATCAACGGCCGTCTTTTGCGAGTCTTGTATTTAAGCAATTGACGCATCCAAATTTAGCGTAACCTCACCAGAAATCCGGCATTGGCGCTTAAATTCAGTTAGAGCTACTATTCAATAGCGGATGGGCGCATTGACAAAGATTTTGTCCGGCAGGCTGCGCACCTTTCTCATAGGCGCTTCGATCACGGTAGCGCTGTTTGTGCTCAACTCTCACTATCCCACGCTGCTGAACTTCATCGAGCTCAAAGCCGATGACCTGCGCCTGTATGCTCGCGGCGTCAAAGCGCCCACGGGTGTGGTGGCGATCGCCGCGATCGACGACAAGAGCGTGGCCGAACTGGGCCGATGGCCCTGGCCCAGGGCCACGATCGCCAAGCTGGTCTCGGCGCTGCAGGCCTATCACGTCGCGGTCATCGGCTTCGACATGGTCTTCAGCGAAGCCGACAACGCCGATCAGGCGCGCGCCAACATCATCACGGAGCTGCGCCGGGCCGGAGCGCCGCTGGATCCTATCGAGCGGGCACTGGGACCGGCCAACGATCCGGCCTTGGCCGCGGCGATAAAGGCGCAGGGAAAGGTTTTTATCGGCTATCCGCTGGAGCTTCCGGACTCCCACAACCGCGGCCAAGTGAACCCCGGATTTTTAAGCCATGTGGTGCCGCCGGGACCGATGACCTACGGCTTGGTACGGCTTCCCCCCGGCCCACGTCCGTCCCTGCCAATCGCGATCGCCTACATGCCCAACCAGCCGGTGCTCAACCGCGCCGCGCGCGGCACGGCATACATCGACGCGCCCAGCGATCCCGATGGAATCTTTCGCACAGAGATGCTGGTGATCCGCTTGGGCGACCGCTACTGCGAGCCCCTGTTCCTGGCCTTGGCCAGCGCCTACGCGGGCGGTGCGATGACCTCGCTTACGCTGGCGAACTACGGGGTTGCCGCCGTCAAGGTCGGAGCGATCGAGGTGCCGGTGGATGATCAGGGCAAAATGCTGGTTAACTTCCGCGGTCCCGCCTACACCTTCCCCTACTACTCGGTCAGCGACATCGTGGCCCATCGGGTGGCGGCCGACAAACTGGCGGGCAAGATCGTCCTGGTCGGAGCGACCGCGCTGGGGCTGGGCGACAAATGGTCGACCGCGGTGGGCTCGAACTTTCCCGGCGTCGAAATCAACGCCAACGCGATCGACAATCTGCTGGTCGGGGACTTCATCCGCCGTACCGCGGTAACGGCCGGAATGCAGCAGGTGGGCGCGCTAACGATCGGATTTGCGGTGAGCGCGGCTGTAGCCTTGCTCTCGGCCGCCTGGGCGGGCGCCGCCGCCCTGGTGCTGTGCCTACTCTACTACTTGGCGGCACAGCACCTGCTTCTGGCCGACGGCCTGATGGTCGGAGTGGTTACTCCGGTGGTCATCGCCTTCGTCACCTACGGCGGTCTTAGCAGTTACCGTTATCTCACCGAGGAGCAGGATCGGCGCTACCTGCGGCGGGCCTTCGAGTTCTATCTCCATCCCGCGGTCATCGAAACTCTGGTGCGAGACCCGCGAGCGCTCAAGCTGGGCGGCGAACGGCGCCACTTGAGCATCCTGTTCGCCGATATCAAAGGATTCACCAGCCGCGCCGAGCGGACGCCGCCCGAGGAGCTGGTGGCGGTGCTCAATACCTATATGACCGCGATGATCGACGTGATCATGCAAAGCGGAGGCGTGGTGGACAAGTTGATGGGCGACGGGATTATGGCGTTTTGGGGCGCGCCCGCCACCATGCCCAACCCGGCGCGCAGCGCCGTGGACTGCGGGCTGGCGATGCTGGGGGCGCTGGACAAATTGCGCCAAACCGCTCCCGCCTTTGCCGACCTTTCCATCGGCATCGGTATCGCCACTGGCGATGCGATCGTCGGCAATTTCGGCGGCAAGCAGCGCTTTGACTATTCGGTGATTGGCGACACCGTCAACCTGGCCTCGCGGATCGAAGGCCTGACGCGCTTCTTCGATGTGCGGTTTCTGGTCAACGAGCAGACTTACGCCGAAGCCCAGGGCGAATATATCACCCGCACCATGGGTCTGGTGCGGGTCAAGGGCAAGCAGCATCCGGTGGCTATCGTGGAAATCGCCGGCCGCGCGAAAGACTCGCTGGATTTGGGCTTCTATCAGAGTTTCTCCGCCGCGGTGCACCAGCTAGTCAACGGTTCCCAGCCCCAAGGCTGGGAGGCGATGCGCAAGCTGGCTGAACGTTATCCGCGCGACCATGCTATCAGTCTCTACCTGGACAAGATGGAGGTTGCCGCCTCCGCGCCCGTGGCGCCCTCGGGCGGCTGGAATTCGCGCTTAGGGCTGTCGCGTAAAAAGCCGCCCAGCCCTCCGCCTGCCACGCAGCCGGTCGTATTCGAACTGGAGACCAAATAGGGGCATTGATCAGAGGGCTGGCCAATGGTCTTCTCCGGGCCTTTCCCCGCTTGCCAATGCGGCTCGTCATCGGCTCGAGAGGTTGCTTGCGCCCGCCGGGTCTGATTCTCTACCCGCCCGTGATTGACGCCTTCCGACTCGGAGGCGGCCGCGTGGCGGGCCGGGGTCGCCGAATTCCTTTCGGCCGTCTATTATTGGTGTGGCGTCAATCGTGCGGTGCCAAGCGACGTTGTCGCAACCGCGATAAGTTGCGAAGGTTATTCCGTGGGCGGTTAGCTCAGCGGTAGAGCATCGGCCTTACAAGCCGGGGGTCGCAGGTTCGAAACCTGCACCGCCCACCACGACAGCAGACGTACTGCAATCGAGCACGCAAAACACCCTGTCACCGAAGAAACGGTTGAGGGCACGGTGGCGAGAGTTGGCCTGCATGCTTGCGCTATCGTGCTAGTAACCATCTGCGCCACCAGGTGTGCAGCATCCGTTGGCGGCTTGCTCAGCATTTATAACTGCGCGCAGGATAATCCTCATAGGATCTTTACCTCGGGGTTTGCCTTCCTACCTGGGCGTTTCGCCCGGACATGAAGTATGAAAAGATGCCGTCGATGATTTTTGGGGCTGAGATTGGGGAAAAATTACGGATTGCGCGGGCGCTATGTAAGTGGCCGAAGTTCTCACTGACCTCGTTCCGGATGGTGGACGCGCTGCGCCGACAGAATATACACCCACAAACGGTAATCGACGTCGGCGCCAACGCGGGCCAGTTCGCGGTCGCCGCCGTCAAGCTGCTCGCGCCCTCCAAGCTCTACGCCTTCGAGCCAATCCCACAAGTCTGGGAGCAGCTCAAACGCAATACCGCCTCGCTGCCCCAGGTCGAAGCACATTCCCTGGCGCTGGGCGAAGCTGCCGGAGAGCGCCAGTTCCATCTCAATGCGCACAGCCATTCAAGCTCTCTACTGCCGCTGGGCCAGGGCCATCGCGAGGCCTTCCCGAACGCCCGTGAAGTCGGGTCTATCCTGATCAAAGTATCCACCCTCGACCAATTCTTCGGCTCTCTGGAACTCCCGCCGCCAGTCCTGCTCAAGCTCGATGTCCAGGGTTATGAAGCCAAGGTGATCGCGGGTGCCAGCGCGATGCTGGCGCGGGTGCGATGGGTGATCGCCGAAACCTCGTTGCGCCCCCTGTACGACGGCGAGCCCCTCTTCCTCGATCTGGTCGAGATAATGGCGCAGACCGGTTTCAAGTTTTTACGCCCCGTGGGATGGCTGACCGAACCGCGCAGCAGTGAGATTCTTCAACTGGATGCGCTCTTCGAGCGCGCGCGCTGAAGGCGCCACGGCCACCTCAACCAGGTTGGGGCGGGCCTCACCGTGCCCGCTATCGCTGGCGCGGGCAGGGGCCCGCCCGCGCCACTAACGTAGCTGAACTCGCTGGGGGCGAGATCGGCACGCTACTTAAAACAGCACTGGATAAAGGCTTTTTCCTCAATCTTTTTCCCCTCTGACCAAGGAGAGAGAGGAAGCGAGCGCTGCGGAAGCACTTAACTCTGAGCGTTTGACAAAAAGCGAATAAAAAACGAAAATAGCGGGATGGCAGCGCCGCTCGCCCAGTCTTCGAATATCTCAAGTATCGCTGGAGTTTTTCGGGGGCGCGAAATAACTCGCAAACAGCGGCGCCTGAGTGCGGTAATCGGCCCTATCGACCGCTGGCTTCAGGGCGGCATCCCCCGCGGCCGGATCAGCGAATTTACCGGTGGTCCAAGCTCGGGCAAAAGCTCCCTGGGGGCCAGCTTCATTATCGCCGCCAGCCGCGCGGGCGAGACTGTAGCGATAGTCGATCTGCCCAACGCCTTCGATCCTGCCTCGATTATCGCGGGGGGCGGCGATGCACGCCGGATTCTGTGGGTTAATCCTCCAATGTACGCTCAGGAAGGCCCGTGTTTTCCGTCAATCTTAAAGAATTGCTTGAAGGCTACCGAGCTGCTGCTTGCGGCCGGCGGTTTCGGCTTGATCGTACTCGATTTGGAACCCTGCCGGACACCATTGGCACCCAGCGTGGGGCTGCGGTTGGCGCGGCTGGCCGAACGCGCCGGCAGCGCGCTGATTATTCTGGCCCGCCGTCCCCTATGCGGTACTTTCGCCGCCCTCAGCCTGGAATTGCGCTGTACGCAGCCCCTCTTCAATCGCGACCATATAAGGGGACAGCTATTGTGGCCGCGAGCTGGAACTATCAATGCTACCGCTCGCCCCGCCCTGTTTAATGGGATCGAGGTAGCGGGACTAATCAGCCGCAATAAGCTGGGTCCCTGTGCGCGCGTCGCCCGATGGCATTGCTTGACCGCACCGATAGAACCGTCAGCTTGGCGCGGGAATGGTTTAGCGCGCCCGCTGGCCCGTCGAGCCTGAGGGTGTCCGTGCCATGCCCTCGGGCCGACGAATCGCCTGTCTGCTGATCAAAGACCTGCCATTGGCAGCCTATCGCCGGGCCGCCCCGGAGCTGCGAGAGGCAGCCTTCGCGATCAGCTTGGGGGCGGGGATGCGAGCGCCGCTGGGATTTGTTGCGCCGGCGGCAGCGCGCCTAGGAATTGTCACCGGCATGACCGTGGCGCAAGGGCGCGCGGTACTCCCTGATCTGATAGTGGTCCCGCGTGCACCCGCCCTGGAGCAGGCCGCCGCGGCCGCCCTGCTTGATGTCGCCGCCTCTTTTTCACCTCTGATAGAAGTAGCGGAGCCGGGCAAGCTCTTCCTGGATTTGGCCGGCCTCAATGCGCTTTACGGCCCCGATCAGCTCCTGGCGCTCGAATTAGTCCGCCGTGCGCGTGCGGTAGGAATTGCGCCGGCGGTGGGAATCGCGGCCAGCAAAAGCGTGGCCGCGCTGGCCGCCGCATGCGGCCCGATCCGAGTTATCGATCCTGGCCGGGAAGCGGAGTTCCTCAACTGGCTGCCGCTGGAGCTGGTAACCAACCCCGAGCTGGAAGCGCGGCTGGAGCGGCTGGGAATCCGCCGCCTGGGCGATCTGGCGCGGCTGGACGCCGCGGAGCTGGGCGGCAGGATGGGCCCCGAGGCGCTGTCGTTGCTCCATCTGCTGCGCGGCGATCGTAACGGCGCCGTCCTGGTCTGCACGCCGGCGGCCGAAGAATTCATCGAGGGAATGGATCTGGAGTACGGGCTGGAGAGCCTGGGGCCGCTGAGCTTTATTCTGCGCGCGCTCTTGGAGCGGCTGAGTGCACGGCTGAGGATACGCGGCCTGAGCGTGGGTGCCTTGAATTTGTCGCTGGCCCTGACCGACCATCGCCACGACGAGCGCCACATCGCGCTGGCCGCGCCCACCCATGAAGTGCGCCCTTTGCTGGCATTGCTCCTGCTGGAGTTGGAAAAACAGCCGCCCCTCGCCGGAGTCGAGAAAATCACCTTGAGCGCGCAGCCCAGCCTGCCGCGCCCGGCTCAAAGCGATCTTTTTCTACCCCCCACGCCCGCGCCGGAGCGGTTGCAAACCACGCTGGCACGCTTGGTGACGTTGTGCGGTCCGGATCGGGTAGGCACTCTGCTCCCTGCCAACTCCTATCGCCCCGAGGCTTTGGAACGTCATCCTTTCGCACCCCCTCCGCCCAGGCCACAACCCAGCGCGCCGGCGGCCGAGTTCAATTGCATGGTAATTCGCGCGCTGCGACCGGCTCATGCAGTCGAGGTGCTATGCGCACGCGGGCTGCCCGAATTCGTGCGCGGCGAGGGGATAAGCGCGCGCGTGGTCGCGATGGCGGGACCGTGGCGGCGGCAAGGTGAATGGTGGGATCGGCCGGCAACTGGCGGTTTTGCCCGCGATTACTACGAGATGGCTCTGAGTGACGGCGCGATTTATCGCCTCTACCACGATCTCGCCACCAGCCGCTGGTTCATGGATGGAATCTACGACTGAAGATCTTCGATGACGTTCCAATATGTCGAATTGCGTGCGCGCAGCGCCTTCAGCTTCCTGGAGGGCGCCACGCTGCCCGAAGATCTGATTGAGCGCGCGGCGACCCTGGGATACCACACCCTGGCCCTGGGCGATCGCGACGGGCTTTACGGCGCGCCACGCTTTTATCACGCCGCACGCGCCGCCGGGATCAAGCCTTTGGTAGGTGCCGAAATCAGTCTCGATGATCAAAGCCGGCTCTATCTATTGGCCGCCCATCGCGCCGGCTACCAGAACCTGTGCCGGCTCATCACTGCCGCCAAGCTGCGCCCGCTGAACGACGATCCCAGCGCGCCGATCTATCCGGCCAAGGGGAAGGGGCGCGTACGGCTGGAGGATCTGGAACGCTTCGGCGCAGGTTTGGTCTGCCTGGCTGGAGGCGCGCGCAGTCCGATTAGCGGCCTGCTCCTGCAAGGTCAGGATCCGCGCCCGTTGTGCGCGCGCCTGAGCGCCGCCTTCGGCCGTGGCAATCTCTACCTCGACCTGCAACGCCATCTCGACCCCGACCAGGAGCGGCTCAACCGCCGCCTGCTCGCCCTGGCCCAGGCGGTCGCGCTGCCCATCGTCGCAACCAACGACGTCTGCCATGGCGGACGGGAGCGGGCGCTACTCGACGTCCTGAGCTGTATCCGGATGAAGACCACGCTGGACGGCGCCGGGCGCGCGCTATGGGTCAACCACGAGCGCCATCTAAAGGCACCGACCGAGATGGCGGCGCTGTTCGCCGATCTGCCCCAGGCGATAAGCGCGACCCACGAACTGGCCGCGCGGCTGGAGTTCACGTTGGCCGATCTCGGCTATCGCTTTCCCGATTATCCGCTACCACCTGACCAAACCCCCGACAGCTATCTGCGATTGCTGACTTACGCGGGAGCGCGTCAGCGTTGGAGTGAAATCGGTCCGCGCGTGCACCAGCAACTGGAGCATGAACTGGCGCTGATCGCCAAACTCAAGCTGGCCGGCTATTTCCTCATCGTGTGGGATATCGTCCAGTTCTGTCGCGAGCACAATATTCTGGTCCAGGGGCGCGGCTCGGCCGCCAACAGCGCGGTTTGCTATGCCCTGGGAATTACCGCGGTGGACGCGGTTGGGATGGAACTGCTCTTCGAGCGTTTTCTTTCCGAAGAGCGGGGTGAATGGCCCGACATCGATCTCGATCTACCCAGCGGCGAGCAGCGCGAGCGGGTGATTCAATATCTCTACCGCCGCTATGGCGCGCGCGGCGCCGCGATGACCGCCAACGTGATCACCTATCGCACTCGCAGCGCGGTGCGCGAGGTGGGCAAAGTCCTGGGGCTGACACCGGATCAGGTCGATCGGATCGCCAAGTTGGCGCGCGCCTACGAATTTCGCGATGACCGCGACGAGCTGGCGGCGATGCTGGCGGCCGGCGGGGTGGATCTTGCCGCCCCGCGCATCGGGATGCTGGTGGAGTTGGTGGCCGCGATGCAGAATCTGCCGCGCCATCTGGGCCAGCACAGCGGCGGAATGGTTATCGCCGCCAGCTCGCTAGATGAGATCGTGCCGCTGGAGCCGGCTTCGATGGCCGGGCGGGTGGTAATCCAATGGGACAAGGAGGATTGCGCCGACCTGGGAATTATCAAGGTCGATCTGTTGGGACTGGGGATGCTGGCAGTGCTGGAGCAGGCTATTCCGCTAATCCGCCAGCACGAGGGCCTTACGGTCGATCTGGCCCGTCTGCCGCTTGACGATCCCGCCACCTACCAAATGCTGCGGGCAGCCGACACGGTGGGTGTCTTCCAGGTCGAGAGCCGGGCTCAGATGGCGACCTTGCCGCGGATGCAGCCGCGCAGTTTTTACGATCTGGTAGTCGAAGTCGCGATCATTCGCCCCGGCCCGATCGTCGGCAAAATGGTCAACCCCTACTTGCAGCGGCGCGCCGGCCGCGCCCCGGTCAGCTATCCCCATCCCTCGCTGGAGCCGATCTTGCGCCGCACCCTGGGCGTGCCGCTGTTCCAGGAGCAGTTGCTGCGAATGGCGATGACGGCGGCGGGCTTCAGCGGCGGCGCAGCCGAAGAATTGCGCCGCGCGATGGGCTTCAAGCGCTCGCACGCGCGGATGGAATCCTTGCAGGCACGGCTGCGCGAGGGGATGGCGCGCAATGGAATTTACGGCGAGGCGGCGGACCAAATCATCGCCAGCGTCAGCTCCTTCGCGCTCTATGGCTTTCCCGAATCGCACGCCGCCAGCTTCGCGCTTATCGCCTACGCCTCGGCCTATCTCAAGTGCCATCATCCGGTAGCATTTTATGCTGCTTTGTTAAACTGCTATCCAATGGGCTTCTACCATCCGGCCACCATCGTCAAGGACGCTCAGCGCCACGGCCTGGAAGTCCACCCGGCCGACGTCAATCGCTCGCGCTGGGAATGCACGATTGAACCTGCCGGCCGCCATCTGGCCCTGCGCCTGGGCCTCAAATATATCGCCGGTCTGCGCGCCCAGGTCGGCGACCGGATCGTAGCGGGCGCGCCCTTCGCCTCGCTAGCCGATTTGGCCCGCCGCGCCGCCCCCAATTCCCGCGAACTGGACACTTTGGCCTATGCCGGCGCCTTGGCGACGCTGGGACTGGAGCGGCGCCAAGCGCTTTGGCAGGCCGCCGCCCTACCCCGCGATCCCAGCGGCCTGTTCGCCGGTCGCCAACCGCCGCCCGCGCGAAGCCACCTGCCACCGCTGTCGGCGCTGGAGCAGACCCGCGCCGATTATGCTTCAACCGGCCTCACCACCGGCCCGCACTTGATGACCCATCTGCGTTCAAAGCTGGCCGCGCGCGGCGTCCTGCGCGCCAGCGATCTTGCTTCGGCCGCGCCGGGCGCATTGGTCAAGGTCGCAGGGCTGGTGATCGTGCGTCAGCGGCCAGGCACCGCCAAGGGTTTTCTTTTTCTCACCCTGGAGGATGAAAGTGGAATCGCCAACGTGATCGTGACACCCGACCTTTTCCAGGAATATCGCCCACTGCTCCATCGTGCACCGATCCTGCTGATCCAGGGTGTGGTACAGCGCCAGGACGGGGTCAGCGCGCTGCGCGGGCGGCGCTTCGCCGAACTGAAATTGCCGGCCAACCTGCCCGCCACCCACCATTTTCGCTGATCCGCGTACGTGATTCTTCGCTGACGAACGCGCTCGTCGACGCGCTCATTGGACAAGTAGCTGAAAAATCAAAACGGGTAATTGATACCCGAAAAGACCGCAATACCATCCTGCCCGTACCCCATATCAACATAGCCAACGACGTAGGGCAAAACGACGGCACGAAAGCCCAGCCCGCCCGCCGGATGCATCTGCGAGAACGGATTGGACGTTACGTAATGATAGACCCGTCCGATGTCCATAAAGGGGGCGAGCTCGACAATTCCATTGGTGCCGAATAGTTCGGCGCTAAAGGTTCGGATGCGCACCTCCAGATTCATTAGAAACATGTCGTTGTCGATAAAGCGGCCCGGGCCCGAACCGCGCCAGGTCTGTTCATCACTGATCGGAATCCCCAGCAAACTGCTTTCTCCCGGAGCATCGCCACCCATCCAGCTCATCGCCCAAAACGGCGCCGCGTCACCGCTGGGCATGTAGCGGGCATAGATCTGGCCTGCCAGTATCACCCGGTTATTCAAGGCCAGGTAGCGCCTGAGGTCGGCGGTAAAGATGGAGTATGAGGAAGAACTCATAAAGCTGCGATCGACCAACCCGCCGAACAACGCCACCAGGCCGCCCGTGGTGGGCACGTTGAGTGAATTGCGGGTGTCGTAGGTCAGAAGTAGCTGATTGAGCATCTCGCTTCCTCCATTTACGCCCCTGGCCTCGGGAAAAAGGTCATCGATATAGGGCAGCGAGGGCAGCGCACCATGGTAGATCCGAACTCTGCGCGGCCACTCCCGCAGTGCAAGTTGGAGATGGCGAGTGAGGTTCACGCCGAACATGGCGTCGGCATACATCTGCTGCAGACTGTAGTTGCTCTGCTTGCGGTAGGACGAATGGTTGCCCAGCCCGAAGAAACGAAAGGTGGGATCCTGCTGGAAGCGCAAATGGACCTCCAGCGTCCACCATCGATTGCGCTGCAGTCCGGTTGCCCAATCCACTTCAGTCGAGCCCTCCACCTGCTGTGCGCCGCCTGCGAGCGCAAACCACTGAGTATCGGCCGAGGGATAGGCCAGGTAGCGGAGATTGCCACCCACGCCCATGATCGTGTTGTAGCTGAGGTCGGGCGCGATGATGCTGGTAATTTGTTGGTTGGCTCCGATCTTGAGAATTACCGGCATCAAGCCCAGCGTGGTACCGGCAAACGGATCAGTGGCGACCTCGGGCACCGGGATGAACGGCCAGGAATTGGGATTGGTCAGCGAAAACACAGCTGCGCGTCCCGTCCCTTCCATACACACTCCCATCAGTGTTAGAACGCAGACGAGCTGCTTGAGCAGCCTATTCCGCCTAACCGCTCTGCTCGGCGATAGAGCTTGCACAACGGACTCTGCGGCAAATTTGCCAGCGGTGATTTAGCGTTTGTCGCGTCAGCGCCGTGTACGGCTTAGATCCTACCGCGAAACAGATGCAAAAGAGCCCCAGAAAAGGAGGCGCCAAACTTGGGAAATCAGCCCCAACTGCAATAGGTCTTTTATGTGAATTCTACAATTGGACTAATACGCATTTCCGTAAAAGACTAACTGGAATTTAGTCTGATGCTAGGAACTAACCACGATCTGTCCGCCAGAAGGCCATCACTGCTCGGACTACCGATTGAATCGTCGACGAACCGGCGCAACAAGTCAAAAACTGTCCATAGAGGCTCGGCATAGGTCGTGACCGCGCTCCCAGCGCGGACACAAGCGGCCCCGCTCAGCGCTCGCTCCAGAGCTGCAAAAACAATCTCTGCAGCCTGCCCCCCTCTCTTATCGCTCCCCGATCGAAAAAGGATGAAGGAAAGAGGCCATTGTGCTGGTTTTCAGAACAGCCTCAACCGCCATCAAACCAGGGTTTTCCGCACCCTGGCAAGCGAATCATCCGCCCGCAGCGCTGGCGCGGTCAGCCTTCGTTTGCAAGCTTCGGGATAACGATTATTTCTTGGACAACTGACCCGCAGCCTCGAGCGCCCGCAGGTCCTCCTCCCAAGCCCAGGTCTCGAAGCCGCCCAGTTCGTGCTTCTGATTGAACTCGATAGCCGAGATTCCCTGACCGCTCACCCCGCTAGCATCCTGCTCGGCGAAATACAGCGCCAATGGGACCACGGAATCGGGCCGCAATCGGCGCGGCAGCGCTCCGCCAGCGGCGCGGCGAATCTGCACCTGCTCGTCGGAGCCCGTGCTGCGCGTCGCGCTGGGCATCAGCACGTTGACCGCGATGTTATAAGGTCGCAGCTCATTGGCCAGGTACATCGACATCTGGTAAAGCGCCGCCTTCGCCATCGGATAGGGTCCCTCGCGGGTGTTGCCATCGGGATTGATAGGCCGACTGGTGCCGACGTTGATGATGCTGCCCGAGCGCTTTTCCATCATCGGCTGAGCGAAGTTCTTGATTACGCGCAGGCTGCCGAAGACATGAGTGTCGAACATCTTTTGCCACTCACCGACTTCGGTTTCCATGATGGTTATCTGGCCGCCACGGTCGGGATAGAGATCGCGCGCGCGCAAACCAGCGTTGTTGATGATAACGTCGATGGTGCCAAAGCGTGCCATCGCGGCCTTGAACACCCGCTTGATATGCCAATCGATGGTGATGTCCATCGATTCCGCCATCACATCGGGGTGGTCCTTGATTTCCGCAAAAAAATTCACGTCGTCGCCGGTCAAACCGCTGGGCACCCAGGACAAATCAGTGGCGATGACCTTGGCCCCTTGCTTAACAAACGCGCGCACATATTCGCGTCCCATCCCGCGCGCGGCGCCGGTAATTAGTACCACCTTATCCTTGAGCGGCATATGCACTCCTCTTGTGATTGGCGAATGTTCTTTTGTAGCCCCTCAAGCGGTGCGCTGCAACGGCACTAACGTGCTGAGGTCAGCGCCATCTGCAGCAACCGCACACTAGCCGCGCGATCTCCATCTCTTACTTGGCACCAATGGCGCGCTTGCCTCGGCGGTAGAAGCGGGAGCATCGTGTTTGCGAAACCTTTAGTGGAGCGCGAGCATGGAGCGAGCAATCCTGGGCAAAACCGCTCTTGAAGTATCTCGGCTGGGTTTTGGTTGCGGCGCGGTAGGCGGTCTGATGGTACGGGGAGAAGCCCGCGCTCAAATTCGCGCAATTGAACGAGCTTTGGAGCTGGGCGTCACTTACTTCGACACCGCGCCACTCTACGGCAACGGCGAGTCGGAGAAGAATCTGGGCCGCGCGCTGGCCACCCTCAAGGCCGAGGTGCTGGTGGGAACCAAGGTGCGGCTGCGAGGAGTCGACTTAGCGCGCATCCCACAGGCGATTACAGCGTCATTGGAGGCAAGCCTCAAGCGGCTGGGGCGCGAGCAGGTGGATCTGCTGCAGCTGCACAACGCAATCGGGGAGGCGGAACTGAGCGTCGAGCAGGTGCTGGGGGAAGTACTGCCGGCGATGGAACGGCTGCGGACCCAAGGAAAGACCCGTTTTTGCGGAATTACGGCGACGGGCGAGAGCGCGGCGCTGCACCAAGTGATCGACAGCGGCGCTATCGATACCGCTCAGGTCGTCTTCAACCTGCTAAACCCCAGCGCCGGACGCGAGATGAAAGTCGCCGCGCCAGCCCGCAACTACCGCAACCTTCTGGCTCATGCCAGCCGAGCCGGGGTCGGCACGATCAATATCCGAGTACTGGCCGGCGGCGCGCTGGCCGGGACCACCCAGCGCCATCCGCTAGGCTCGCCCTCGGTCGAACCGATTGGCACCGGCGCCGACTACCGCGCTGACGTCGAGCAGGCCGCACGCTTGATGTCATTGGTGGAGGAAGGGCTTACCGACAGCCTCATTGAGGCCTCGCTGCGCCTGGCGGTAGCACAGCGCGAGATCGCCACCATCTTGGTAGGTTACTCCACGCTGGAGCAGCTCGAATACGCTGCCGCCTGCGTGGCCAAGGGCCCGCTACCCCCAGCTGCATTGGAGCGCTTGGCCGCGCTGTCGGGCTGGACGCAAGCCTAGCCGCGCGATTTGCACAACCGCAGCTTGCCGCGCGCCCTTTTCACGGCCAACGTCGGCTGCTAGTTAAGCTTAAGCTTGCGTACCGCGGTCAAGTCCGCCGACGCGCCGGGAAGGACAGGCCTTGAGCTTTTCTCGGTTCGAGGCCCAAGTAATTGCCAATTTTAAAGATGGAACCTATGCGCCGGATAACTCTGCTCGTTGGACTCACGCTTTGCGTTACTTTTTTCGGGGCATTACACGCCTACGGCGCCTTCGTAGCCCATCAGGGCATGGTCGCCGCCGAGCACCCACTGGCTGCACAGGCCGGGCTTAAGATTTTGGAGGCAGGTGGCAATGCGATCGACGCGGCCTGCGCCACCGCGTTGGCGGTTGGGGTAACCAATCCTTCCTCATGCGGAATCGGCGGCGGCGGTTTCATGCTCATCTACTTGGCGCGGACCGGCAAGGTTTACGCGCTGGATTATCGCGAACGGGCACCGTTGGCCGAAAAACAATCGCTGTACATGCGCGACGGCCATCCCGACGAGCAATTGCTGCGACGCGGCCCGCTGGCGGTGGGTACTCCGGGCGAGGTCGCGGGTTTGGCCAGCGCGCTCAGGCGCTTTGGGACAATGAAGTTCCAACAGGTCGCCGCCCCTGCAGTAGCACTGGCGCGCGACGGTTTTCCCTGCGCCCCTCATCTGGCGGCCGAAATCGCCCGCACCGCACCAGCGCTGGCGCAAGAGCCGGGCCTCAAGGCTGTCTTTCTCCATCCCGATGGATCGCCGCGCAAGGTGGGCGACCCCATCGTCGAGCGCGAACTGGCCGCCACCCTCTTGGCGCTGGGCAACGACCCCGAGCGGGAGTTCTATCGCGGCTCAATCGCGCGCCAGATTGTCGCCTACCTGCATAGCAAGGGCGGGCCCACCACGATGACCGACATGCGCGACTACCGGGCGATATGGCGAATCCCGGTGATGCGCCCCTATCATGGCTACGACGTTTATTCGATGCCGCCAGAGAGCTCGGGCGGCGGCGAGCTACTCGAAGCGCTGGAAATCCTGGCCCCGGGCGACGCTGCGGGGTTGGGATTGAACTCACCCGCTTATCTGGCTCGGCTGATTGAAACGATGCGCCAGATTTTCCTGGATCGCGCCTCTTACTATGGCGATCCCGCCTTCGTACACGTCCCGCTCGATTACCTGCTCTCGCCCCAGCATATCGACGCGATTCGAAAGCAAGCCTTCAGTCATCACGGGGTGCAGCTCCCGCCGATCCCGCGCGACCACGGCACCTCCCATCTGTGCGTAGTAGATCGCGAGGGCAACGTGGTCTCGCTCACCACCACCATCAATACCGCGTTCGGCTCTAAGCTGATGGTGCCCAAGATCGGCATCGTGCTGAACAACGAGATGGATGATTTCTCGGTCGCGCCAGGCGTGGCCAATATCTACGGTCTACTGAGCAAGGGGCCCAATTCCATCCAGCCGGGCAAGCGGCCGGTTTCCAGTATGTCGCCAACGATCGTAACTAAGGCGGGTAAACCGGTCCTGACCCTGGGCGGCTCTGGCGGTCCAACTATCGTCACCGCCAACTTGCAAGTGCTGCTCGACATACTGGATTTCCATCTCGATCCCGAGCAGGCGCTGGCCACCCCTCGGATCCACGAGCAGGCCAATCCGCCCACGGTAGTAGTCGAGCAGGCCATCCCGGTCGCGACCCAGAATGCCTTGCGCCAGATGGGCTACAAGCTGCGCGTAGTGCATCAAATCGGCTCGGTGACCGCGATCCAGATCACGCCAGGCGGGCTGATGGGCGCCTCCGATCCGCGCAAGGGCGGCGCGGCGGCCGGCTATTAGAAAAAGCCTCTAGGCTCATCCCCTCTTCTACCTCTTATTGGCTGGGGCGAGAAGGTTGAGGAATGAAGCCAGCTTTTGATTTCAGGATTGGCGCAGGCGCGCCCGCCGGCGCGAGGGCGGTGCGGGAAGCGCCAGGGGCGCGGCAGGCAATTCCGCGCGCGGGCGGGCTCGCCCTTGTCCGAGACTGACGATCGCCTGACGCATGAAGTCAGCGGCCGAACGATAGGCCCCTGCGCCATCGGCTCGCGTGGTCAAAGCGCGCAACTCCTGATGCCCAATCGGCGCCCCGATCCGCACCTGCACCGGATGGTAGCGCGGTAAGAGGCGTCCCTTGCCGAGCACATCGAAGGTGCCCTCCAGGTAGACCGGCAGCACATCGCATCGGCTGCGCAGCGCCAAATAACCCGCGCCGCTTTTGAACTCCTGCAAGCTGCCGTCAGGCGAGCGCGTACCTTCGGGGAACATCAGAACACTGCGGCCAGACGCCAGTTGGGCCAGCGCCTGGTCGAGAGATTCGAGCTGGGCCCGTTCGCGGTCGAAGGGAATCAATGGGGTGAAATTGTGAGCAATGAAACGACGCGCGGGGGTATTAAAAAAATAGTCGCGCGCGGCCAGCACCACCAGCCGTTCACCCATGGTGCCTAAGGCCCAGCGCACGATCGCGAAATCGACATGGCTACAGTGGTTGGCGATAACCAGCAGGTTGCGATTGGCGGGGATATTGCCACGCCCCATCACACGCGGCTTCAGCCACCTGCTTAATAACGCGTTCTCCAAACCGTCGGCCGCTCGCACGCTCCAGGCGCGCAACGGCTGAGGCAAACCGGCCGTATAGGGCTCGGCTAGTTGCGCATAAGAGGGTAGCCGCGGACGGGAGGTGCCACTGGTGATGGCTTTTTGCAAATCCTCCACCGTGCGCAGATTCGCCAGCTCCTCGGGCGTTAGCTCGCGCTCGGTACGCTGCGCCACCTGCTCGCCGAGTTCGGCCAGCGCCAGCGAATCCAGCCCCAGATCCTCAACCAATCGCGTGCTGGCGCTCAGTCGTACCGCGTTCCCCGCAATCTGGGCGATGGCTTCAACCAACCAGGGTTCAACGTCGACCTGAGGGCTGTGAGTATCGGCGCCATGTGCGATCATCCGATCCAGCAGTTGGGCGACCTCGGCGCGCTTGACTTTGCGGGTGCGAGTACGCGGCAGCTCACTGTCGATGAAGCGTAGGATACGGATGCGCTTATGCGCGCTGAGCGTCGCTGCCACTTTGCTGAAATGAGCGTTAAGCTGCTCTTGAACCGTACGCCGGCTCTGACCGCGGGCATAGGCCGGAACCACCAGGGCCGCGACCTGCTCTCCGCCGGGAGTCTTGAGGCCGACCACCGCCATCTCCTTGATATAGGGCGAATGGCTATAAGCCTCTTCGATTTCATCGATATAAATATTGTTGCCGCCGGCATCGACGATGACGTCTTTGGCGCGGCCGACAATGTAAAGCCGGCCGTCCTCATCGAAACGCCCCAAGTCGCCGGTGTGCAGCCAGCCCTCGCGCAAGGCGGCCTGAGTGGCAACCGGATCGCGATAATAGCCCGCCATGATATTGGGCCCGCGCGCGATGATTTCGCCCACGCCGTTCTCGGTTGCCCCAGCCAGCTTAACCTCAACGCCGGCCAAAGGCTGACCCACGGAGCCAGGCCGTGGCGGCTCATCGGGATGGGCCACGCTGAGCACAGGGCTGGCTTCGGTCATCCCGTAACCCTCCAGCAAGCGCAGGCCAAGGTCGTTAAAGAACTCGGCCACCCTCATCGGCAGGGCGGCGCCCCCGCTGACCAGAAGACGCAACCGCCCACCCAGCGCCTGATGGGCAGAGCGAAACAACCAGGCCCCCAAGTTGAGGCCAAAATCAGCGGTCAGCCGACGATTGAAAGCGAGCATCTGCTCGAAGGCGGCCTGAAAAAAGACGCCGCGACCCTCGACCTCCTCGACAATCCGCCGATGGATCGCCTGCCAGAGCGCGGGCACGCCGATGACGGCGGTAGGCCTGACCTGCGCCAACGTACTGGCCAAGCTGGCGGCATCCACCCCCAGCGGGTAAACCACCCGTGCGCCGCTGTTAAGTGGCAGCAACATGCCGCAGGTAAATTCGAAGGTGTGATGGAGCGGCAAAAGAGACAGCACCGTGTCTTCAGGCGAGAGCACGAACACCCGCGCCAGCATCGAGACCTCGGCGCACAGATTACCGTGAGTCAGGACCACCCCCTTGGGCGCGCCGGTGCTACCAGAAGTGAAAAAAATCGCGGCCGGAGTTTTGCGCTCGGGGGCAACCTTCTCCGCAGGCGCGCCGCGCAGCAAAAACGGCCGCCCCAGCTCCTCCAAACCGATGACGGTAGGACTGGGCGACAGCTCACCCAGCGGTACTGCCAGGCGGCCGCGGGAGGCTTCGGACAGCAGCGCAGCGCCGGGCTCCGCGATACGGCAGATGGCGGCAAGTTCCGCCGGAGTAATTTGCGGATCCAACGGCACGGCAATGGCGCCGGCATTGAGAATAGCGAAGAAGCCCATTACCCAGTCGGGGGAATTTTCGCTGATGAGCAGCACGCGATCGCCCGGGCCAACGCCGCGACCAGCCAGCAACATCCCAGCGCGGGCAGCGCGGTCACGCAATTCGCGGTAATTCAGCGTGGTCTGGGTTGCGCCAGCGCGATGGGCCTCCAAAGCGGTGCCCGCGAAACGCTCGGCGGAGCGATCGAGCAGTTCCAGCAGATTGCGATGGCGGCGCGGCGCGCGTTTGCGGCCGCGGGTATGCAGCTCCAGTTGGGGGAAAATATGGCGGCGCAGGCCGGGCAGATGCACCCGGGTCCAGTAGCTCAGCCAATCGATCGCCTCGGGTCGATAGGGATGGCGCGCGGCGTCGGCGGGCTCCAGACGGCCATAGAGCTGGCGCACGTTGCGGGAATGAAAGGTGTAGGTGAGATCCTGGATATAGGGGCGATAAACCTCGACCATCGCGCGCGCGATATCGATTTGCTCGAAGACCCGATCTAGCTTCTGCTCCAACTGGCTGGCGCGCCGCTGCCGGGCTCCCACAGCTCCATGCCACAGGCTCAGCGCACCCTTGAGCAGTTCGGGCGCGGTATGGCTGACCAGATCGTAGGCGCGCTTGGAAACCACCACTGCCTCCAGATGAGGCGCCAAGCGGCCCATCGTGCCGTTGCCGTCGCGTTGATGCTCGCGATTACCCAGCGCGGTCAGCTCGACCAGGCGGCGCATGGTGAGCGGGTTGCAATCGGAGGTGCCCAATTGGTAGATGGGCGCCTGCGTACGCTGCAGCAGCGCGGCCAGAATCGGCACCATTGCATGTGCCACCATGTCCACCGGGATGACGTCGAGCACCAGATCGGGTCGCGCCGGATAGAATCGAAACCCCTCGCCAGAGAGGTAAGTCAGTGGAGCGCTGGTATTGACGCCCTGATTCCAGCCGGGAAAGGGATCGGCCAGGGCGCTTTCGATCACAGCCGGCCGCACCACGCTAACCGCGATTGCCTCACGCGCAGCCAGCACGAGTTGTTCGCCCAAGCTCTTGGTGTAGCTGTAAGTATTGGGCCAGCCCCATTTGAGCGAGCGCGCCAACCCTTCTGCCTTAAGCCGCTCCTCGATCCAGCGCTTGCGCGCCCCCTCCCCTGCGCCGGCACCCTCTTCGCCCAGCTCGGCCGCGACCACAGTGGCCTGCTCGCGCGAGGCTCGCTCGATACGCTCAATAGCGGCGCGGGCATCCTGGATCTCGCGGGCGACATCCAACGCACCGCGCGGCGACCAATTGCTGGGCAGATCGTCTTCGTAACGCTGGCCGTCGGCCTCGCCAGCCGAATAGCAGGTCGAGACGTGGAGCATCGCGGCGCCGTGATGGCGGCAAAACTCGATCACATTGGCCACGCCCAAGGTATTGGCAACCAGGGCCTTTTCCAGGGAAGCTTCGAAATTGACTAATCCTGCGCAATGGACGACTACGTCCAGGTGCTCGGGCGAGGGGCTGTCGGCGTTGAGCAGTCCGGGTTGGGAAATATCGCCGGGCAGTACAGCGATACGCTGGCCGAGGTAGGCTTCAAAGCCCTCGCCCAACTCGCGGCGCAGCGGCTCCATCACGGCAGATTGCAAGATTTCACGCTGATAGCGAGTAGTGGCCGCGCGCCGATCGCCGCGCACCAACAGGTAGACACGCGCGATTTCAGGATGGTGGCGCAACAGGACGTAGAGAAAAGTTTTGCCCAAAAACCCAGTGGCACCCGTGAGCAGCAAGCAGCGGCCGGCAAGAATCTCGGCCAGCGGCAAGCTGAGTTTGGGATGGTTGAGCGGTGGCTTATTCGACATCGGCGATAACCAGTGGCGGCAAATGCAAATATGTAATGGAGGCGGAGCTGCCGGCATCGGCGGTCGCCATCGCGATCGCCATCTCCAAACTCTCCGCCGCTTCCCACCCCATCCGCGTTGCGACCTCGGGCTGCTCACAGCCGGCCGCGATTATCCGACCCACGTGCTGGCGTCCAGGCTCGCCCCAATACCACATGTAGAAGGGATGCACGCCGTGGTAGGCGTTGCCGTAGCGATACATATGAGTATAAGTCGGATTGTGTGCGAATTCGGCCTCGAAACGCCGCTCCAATTCCTGCGAGTCGTTGGTCTCGGCCAGACATCGATGAAAGAATTCGATGTAGCTGGGATGATGCTCGGGATGGAACTCGTCACGCAACGGATGGCAAATGATGAGGGTACCGCCCGGCCGCACCAACGGCTTGTTGCGGTACATATTGAAGAGGTACCCCAACCCCGTGCACTGGACCAAAATCGGATTCATGATCGAGTTGACGTTGTAAGGACAGATGTAGGGCACGCCCACGATTAAAATGTCCGACTGCCCCTTAACCGGCACCGCATACTGCTGAAAGACGCGCGCCAGCGCCTTATGGTGAACCGTCTCCGTCTCGCCCGCCCACACTCCGGTCAGGCCGTACGGCGCGGCATAGCGCCGGAGCGCCTCGCGCCGCAAACTCTGGCCCAGGTTGCGCTGGGTCCATTGCAAAGTCCCCAAGCGGGCGCGGTCCCAATCATTGAAGCGATCTTCGTTCTTATGGAGAAAATCGAGCAGCCCGCCGTACATCCGATTGTTGATCGCGGTCTCGATCGCAAAGACGTTGACATTGCGGTTGACGATGCGCCCCATCCGATCGGCGCTGCGATGTAGTCCGGAGCGGGTCGGATCCATGTAGGAGTGGCTGTCGCGCAGGGTGGCGGGATTGTGATGATGGCGCAGGCTCTGGTAGGGCGCCAAGCCAACCGCGACCGACTTGTGGCCACCGTCCATCGGAACTAGATTGAGGTTGAGATAAATCAACAGATCTGATTCTGCCGCACGCTTGGATAACCACACCTCTTCCTGGTGATCGGTCTTGCCCAGCATCACCAGCTCGGCGCGGTTTTCGGCATCGAAATTGTAAAGCCGATCGGGCCAGTAGGCGCGAAAAATCCGATCGCCGACCATCCGCCGCACCTCGGCCTCCGTCATTCGTCGATGGAGCGAGGTGGCGACTATCAGATGCACGTCGTCTACACCGTAATCGGCCAAAGTCTGCAACACGATGGTGAGCATCCGCTGGCGCAGATCGGGCCGCTGCATCGGGGGCAGCGGCAAACTGATATCGTCCAAGGCGATCGTTACCCGCATATTGGGGTTAAGCTGGGCAAACAGCGGGTCGGCATTTTCGGGATGAAGCAAAGCATAACGGATCGCTAGGTCGGGGTCGGGCAGTTCGTCCAAGGGGGGTGGCGGATAGACTACCCGGGTCCCTGCCGGTAGCTTAGCCAGCAGGAAATCGTCGCCGTAGGCGATCAAGCGGGGTTCGGACCGGCCCGTGAGGGTAACAACCAGATCGCGCCGCGCTTCGACCTCGTGGCGCAGCTCATTGGGGTTAAGTTCACTAATCGGGGAGCGGGGACGCGCCATCAGGCTTCTCTCCAGGCGGTCACAGGATTGGCGGCCATCGGATGGCCAAAGTGCACGATCGGCCATTGGCGGACCCGTGCGGTAGCGGCGAGGCGGCGGTCAGGATTGACCGCCACCGGATGGCCTAAGGCGACTAAGAACGGAAGATCGTAGTAGGAATCGGCATAGCCCCAGCAATCAGCCAATTTCAGCCCCTCGCGGCCAGCCCATTCCTCGCACCAGCGGGCCTTCTCTTCGCCAGCCATGATGGGTTCACACAGCCGTCCGGTGGCAAGGCCGCGGCTATAAGCAGGCTGATTCACCGCGTAGTTCTCGATTCCCAGGCGACGAGCGAGCGGCTCAACCAGAAAATCAGGCGAGCCGGTGACCAGCACCGGCTCCAGTCCCGCCCGGCGGTTGCCCTCAAGCAGGTCCAAGCCCGATTGGAAGAGATGGCGCACCAGGATGCGCTCGCAATATTCTTCGCCCAAAACCGTTAACCGATCGCGCGAGATGCCCTTGAATAAGTCAAACAGCTCGACGTTGAGCAGACGGCGATCATAGCGCTCGGCCGCATACAGCAGCGGAATCCGCGCGGCCAGAACGGCCAAGCGGGTGAGGCGGGCATGCCATTCAGCCAAGTTGCCCAGAATGTAGGCGACCGCGTGCAAAAGGTTGAGGTCGATCAGGGTCCCGTCGAGGTCATAAAAGGCGGCGCGACGGATGGCGCGCGAGCGAGGCGAGCGATGGGCGTGTTGAACTGACATGTCAGTCTAGTGCCGGGTCCAAAAAAAAACTCAATTGGGACGGCCGCCGCCGTCCTCGCGTTCCAAAGTTTGCAATAACGCCGGTTGCGCCACTCCGCTCAACCCGAAGTGAAGGATTTCTTCGACCAAGGCTCCGATATCAGGGGGGGCTTGACGGGAAAGCTGAACGATTACTTCCTTGACTCCGCCCAGGATGCAATAGGCGGCGGTGCGACTGTCACAGGGCCGCACCAGCCCCATCTCGATGCCCAGATCGAGGGAGCGCTGGATCTTTTGCGCGATCTGCTCATAGAAGTTCTGAATGCGACGATCCAGGTCAGGATCAAAGCCCTGCGAATAGGTCAACAGAATGTCGCTAAGATCGCGCTCGGACAACACGAACTCCAGGACGCGCCGCAAGTTGGCCCGCAATTGGTCGGCAGCTGCCGGTTCTTGAGGACCTAAGCGCAAGCGCCAGATTCGGGTGGCGAGTTCGTTCAGCACCTGGTCGAGTAGCTCCTGAAACAGGTCACGTTTGTTCTCGAAATAGAGGTAGAAGGTTCCACGCGCAATCCGGGCCCGGCTGATGATGTCGGAAACGTTGGTCTGATGGTAGCCCTTACGGGCAAAAATGACCTTGGCGTGCCTTAGCACCTGAGCGCGCCGCGCCTGCCGTTCCATGCGTCAACCTCGGAAAAAACCTAGTCGCCTCAGCCCTGCTAGTCAAATCATGAATAGCCCAAAAGGCAATAGTTTGGTCCAAAGAAGCGGCCGGCTGCCGGTTTAAACCGCCCGCCCCTGCGGTTGGGCCGTCGTGGGCTGGGCAGGCTCCAGCTCCGCCGTAGCGAGCGCTGGACGGACGGTGGCGACGGTTACCGCGCCCAACACCATGCAGACCGCCGCCAACTCAAAGGGTAACGCATAGCCGTTGGTGAGATCGAAAAGCACGCCACAAATCCACGGCCCAAACGCCATCGCCAAGGCGGACGCCATATTCTGTACCCCGGTCAGGGTTCCCAACCGGCGCAGCCCGAGCGATTCGGCCATCAGGATTGCAATCAGCATCGGTACGCAACTGGCGCCGCCGCCAAAGAGCGGCGCGAACAAGGCGATCATCGGAGTACCCCAGCGAGTGCTGGAAGCGCCTAGCAGAGCCAGCGTTCCGGCTGCCACTGATATCATCGCAAACATCAGCGTTCTGCGCGCGCTGATTCGGTCGGCGATCAAACCCATCACCACTACCGCGGGCGCGCTGACCAAGGTTTGGGCGCTGAGGATAAGCGCGCCATGTTCAGGGGTGTAGCCGGCCCCAATCGCGTAAGCGATGGTATGGAAGAAGACTGCGGAAAAACCCAGCCCGTAAAGGAATTGGGCGGCGATGATTCGGCGGAAGGCGGCAGTGCGCAGGGCCGGGCGAACCTCCAGACCGGGCAGCGCGGCGCCATCGTTGCGCTCGTGCGCGCTGGGAGGACGGGTGCGCACGTAGAGCAGAATCAAAGGGAGCGATATGACGATCGCCGGGAGGGACAACGCGGCCACCGAGGCACGCCAGCTCCAGCGCGCGATGGCTAGGGTAAACAGCGGCGGGGTAACGGTAAAACCCAGCGAGACGCCGAAGGTGACAATCCCCGCGAAAAGGCCGCGGCGCTCGCGAAACCAATTAACCACTACCACCATGATCGGAAGAAAACTGGTCAAGGACACGCCCAAGCCGATCACGCCGTAGAGCGCGACGAACTGCCAGTGCGAGGAAACCTGGGTGACCGCCAGATAACCGGCTGCCACTAGGACGCAACCAAAAGCCATCAGACGATGGGCTCCGACGTTATCGACCAGCCAACCCATGACGGGCGCCAGCAGGCCGCCCACCAGAGACAGGGCGAGCGCGGTTTGCGCGACTTGGCCGTGGTTCCAGTGAAATTCTTTGATCCAGGGTGTAAAGAGAACGCCCACCGCCACCATGGCCGGGCTGGACACCAAGGCCATAGTGGCAAAGCAGGCGATCACCACACCTACCCTGTGGGGTTGCCGCTCCATATCCAGACCTCCAGCCGTCTGGCGCCAAGACCCCTCTGCGCCGACAAGCGCGTGCGGGGCTCACGCTAATGGAGGACATGCTCCGCCCGCAAGGGTGCTGGCGCGGGGAACAAGCGTGCCTTACCGTCCCTGGCGCGCAAGCTCAGAATTGAAACGTGGGTTTAATCAAGTGCGCGGTGTAAAGCGGGGGTGCGCGATGCCACCAGCGAACAACCACGAAACCTAGTCGCGAGGGGCGGCCTTGGCGCGGCGGAAGCGATGGCTGAAGTCGGGAGCGTAGAGCCTGGAATTGGCAAAGTCCGTGGAAGTCAGCACGCGTCCGACGATAATCATCGATTGGCTGCTGATTTTGGCCTGACGTACCCGCTCGTGGATGTCGCTCAGCGTACCCGTCACCACGCGCTGGTCGGGGCAGGTGGCCTTGTGCACTACGGCAACCGGACAATCGGCGCCATATTCCGGGATCAACTCGCCTACTACCTCCGGCAACAGGGTAATACTCAGAAAGAGAGCCAGCGTCGCATGGTGGCGCGCCAAGTCGCGTAGTTTCTCACCGCCGGGCATCGGCGTGCGCCCCTCGGCGCGGGTCAGAATCACCGTCTGGCTGAGTTCGGGCAAGGTCAGTTCACGCCCAAGCACCGCGGCGGCGGCGCTAAACGAGGAAACTCCCGGCACGACTTCGTACTCGATGCCCAGCTCGATTAGCCGGCGCATCTGCTCGGCGGTCGAGCCGAAGAGCAGCGGATCGCCGGTGTGGACTCGGGCGACATCGTGGCCAGCATCACGGGCTTCGACGATAATCGCGATTATTTCCTCCAGCGTCATGCTGGAAGAATCCAGCACCCTGGCGTCGGCGCGGGCATTGGCAATCGCCGCTTGCGGAACAAGCGAGCCGGTATAAAGCACTACCGGACAGGCGGCAATCAGCTCGGCGGCGCGCAGGGTCAGCAACTTGGGATCGCCGGGACCAGCGCCGATTATATAGACCTTCATTTCACAGACATCGCAACACGGTGTCGCGCACGATGTCCCAGATCGGGCTCGGCATTTCCGCCAGCCAACGCGCCGGCACCATACCGTGCTCGGGTGCTTCGTCCTGCCCGCTGGGGTCCATCAATAGCCGCCAGAGCCGATCGCTGACCGAACCATTGCGTTCGATGAGCAAGCGTCGCGCCAGCATCGCAGCCAACGCTTCACCCTCCAACTCGATCGTCAGGTAGGGGGCGGCCAGCTCGATCGGGCCGCGCGCCCTGAGCTTCACGTAGGGCCGTTTAAGCGCGTCGATTTCGCCAGGCGCATCGAACCCCGCAGCCTCGAAGTCGCACGGCTCCTTGGTGTTACCGACTAGGAAGAACTCGTTTTCGCTCTCGGCCAGGATAGCACCAGCCAAACGCCCTACACGCGCCATTATCGTTCCGCCTGTTCGGCCGGTTGCAGCACCAGCGAAAAGCCCGGGCGTTGTCCAGGGCGCACCTCACCGTCCTCGGTGTACTTATTGGTATAGCCGCGCGGCGTGACCATGTAGCCCTCGAAGACGTAAGTATTGCTGGAACCGACCAGCACCGTGGTAAGCATTCCGATCTCGTAGTCGAGAAAATTGTCCAGGTCGGTCAAAACGGTATGCTGGAGTTTACGGTAGGCGCTTTTGACCAGAGCCACCGGTGTCTTCGGGTCGCGGTATTTCTTGATGATTGCCTGCGCCTCGACAATTTGACGAGTGCGCCGGCCGCTAGCCGGATTGTATAACCCGATGACGAAGTCGGCGGCAGCGGCGGCCTCGATACGGCGCGTGATGATCGGCCAGGGCGTAAGTAAATCGGAGAGCGAAATGGCGCAAAAATCGTGCACCAGCGGCGCGCCTACCAGGGAGGCACATGAGCTGAGCGCAGTCACCCCGGGAATGATGTGCAGTTGGGGCGAGTCGCCCCGTTTCCAACCCATCTCGCGCAAGACCTGGAAGACCAGTCCCGCCATCCCGTAGACGCCGGCGTCGCCAGAGGAAATCAGCGCGACGCGTGCGCCTTCCCGAGCACGAGTGACTGCCGCGCGGGCCCGCCCGATCTCTTCGGTCATGCCGGTGCGCACAATTTCCTTGCCACGAATCAGCTCACTAACCAGTTTGATGTATGTTGTATAGCCGACAATCAGGTCGGCCTCGAGAATCGCGCGGTTGGCCGCGGGGGTGACGTGGTCTGCCGCGCCCGGCCCAATTCCAACCACGGACAAAACGCCCTTTGCTTCAACCACTGCTCGCCTCCGTCCTGTGCTTGAATGGGATTCGCGCGAGCGCCAACGTCATCGAACGACCAGCGCCGGGTTCGGTGTAGGTTTGCTTAGGCACCAGAAGTCGCGCGGCCTCAGCGCACAACAACGCCGCCGGCTCGGCTACGCCGCGCGTGCCGACATAGCGTTTGACAGTCTCCGAGGGATTTTCAATCCCTTCCACCGCGTCCAGTTGCGCCGCCGAATAGGTGATCAGCGGCCAGCCGTAATGCTGAGCCAGTGCGAGGATAGCCGGCTCGTCGCGCTTTTGCTCGATGGTAGCCAGTGCCTTGACTGATTTGAGCGACAAACGCTCACGTTCCATCAGGCCAACCAGCCCGCGCTCGACCAGGTCGGCCGGCGTCGCCTTGTCGCAGCCAATTCCAACCACCAGGCTTTTGGGGCGGTAGATCACCGCGTTGTCCCAATGCGCGGGATGGCTGAGTTGAAACTCACGGTCGCTGGCGATGAGCAGAATCTCCCAGGCCGCCGGATCAACGCCCTCAAGCGAAGTCGCGTAGGCAACACCGGGCGGCAGTGGCTTATCCAGCGGCCACCAGTCGGGTTCACCGGTTTCTTGCACGAACAGAACCGGGGCGGCATTGACCACCGCGGCGCAGCCGCGTGTGACGTTGCGATTGAGGTCGTCCAACCGCCAGCCGAATTCACGTCCGAGAATATCCACGGTCAGCGTGCCGATCGCATCGGAAGCGGTGGTGACCACCGCTTGCGCATCAAGCGCCTCGGCTATCCGATCGGTAAAGAAGTTGCCGCGTCCAACGTGGCCCGAGAGCACGCAAATCGCAAAGCGCGCGGCGTCATCGACGCAGACTACGGCCGGGTCGAGCTTCTTGTCACCCAGCAGCGGGGCTATCATCCTGACCACGGCACCCACGCTGATTATGAAGACGTGACAATCGTAGGCTGTGAAGGTGCGAGTCAGCACTGGTCCCATCGGTAACTTCAGCTCCAGCGCTTGGACAAGCGCGGGCTTGGCGCGGGCATGATCGAGCAGCTTGTGCGATACGTACACCTCGGCGCCTTCCAATGCCTGTACCAACCGGGCAGCAATCTCGATGCCGTGGCGCGTAATGGCATAGATGGCGAAAGGCTTGCGCGCGTCGTTCATGCGCCCAGCTCGAGCAACTCCGCCTCGGGGGCGATCTCACCGGCGAGCACGCCACTGCGCTCCTTGCGCGTGACCAGCACCATCGCGAAGCAGTCACCGCGCTCGGTCCCGACCGTACGTACATCGGTCGCAACCCGCTGTTCGCGCATCGTCGCCTTGGCCACAAAGACCGCCTTGTCGAGCAGCCCCGTACGCTCCAGCGCGGCGACGACCTTGGGCATCTGGGAGCCAATTTTCATCAGGATAGTGGTGTCGAAGCTGTTGAGGACCGCGACCAAATCATCCACTCCATAGTTGGCGGGGATGATTGCGATCCGCTCCAGCCCATCGGCGAGCGATCGGCCCACCACAGCTGGAACGGCGGCGATCGAAGAGACGCCCGGCACGATTTCGACCGTGACGCCGGGCCATCGCCGCGCGGCTTCGCGTTGCAAATACCCGAAGGTGCTATAGAGCGACGGGTCACCCTCGGTAGCGAAGGCTACGCTGCGGCCAGCGTCCAGATGCTCGCCGATTTTGGTGAATGCAATCTCCCAGGCTTTGCGCAGACGCGCCGGCTCCTTGCTCATCGGAAAGGTCAATAACAGACGCTGCTGGCCGACCACCTTGCCGATTACCGGTTCGATGATCTTCCATGCCATCGAGGCGCCGTAGTCCGAACTCCTGGGCAGAGCCAGAACCTCAACCCGCTTGAGCGTCTCCACCGCGCGCAAGGTCAACAGATCGGGCGCGCCGGGACCCACGCCCACGCCATACAAGACAGGGTAACTCATTGGGTCGAACCTCCGGCACTCAGCGGTTTTTGGGCCGCGAAAATCTGGATCGGATTGAGAGCTTCGAAACGCAGGTAGCGCGCCAGTGGCTCGGCGCGCGAAACTTGCAGTAGGGTCACCTCGGGCACGATGCCGCGCCTGCGCATAGCGCTGTAAACCTCGGCAGAGTTCTCCAGCGTAATCGCGTTGACCACCAGGTGCCCGCCCGGGCGCAACCGCTCCAGGGCGATCTCGACGATCTCGTCCATGCTGCCGCGGCTACCACCGACGAATACTGCGTCGGGAGTTTCGAGCTCGGCCAGAGCCTCGGGGGCGCGGCCGGCGATGACGCGCACGTTGTCGATTGCGTGGGTGAGCAGATTCTCGCGGCAGATCTCCACGCCCTCGGGATCGAACTCGATCGCATAGACGCGACCCGCAGAAGCCAGCATCGCGGCCTCGATCGAGATCGAGCCCGAACCTGCGCCGATGTCCCAGACCACGCTATCGGGGCGCACCCGCATCGCGGCCAACGACAGCAAGCGCACTTCGCGTTTGGTAATTAGCCCCTTTTTGGGCATCCGCTTGGCGAATTCATCTTCATGAAGAAACGGGATTGCGGTGGGCGCCCGCCAAGCGGGATTGGTGCGCTCCAGAATAAGCACATTGAGCGGGCCGATATCAGGGCAGGCGGCCAGCTCTTGTAGCGAAAATTGGCGCACCCGCTCATCGGGTCCCGCCAGATTTTCGCACACCCACGCTCTCCATTCGCCCTGGCCGTGTGCGAGCATCGAAGCGGCCAGGCGCACCGGCGTGTTGTCGGGATCGGTGAGAACCGCAGCCTTGGCGCAAGTGCGCAGGCGGGTCAGGAAGCCCTCGGCACTGCGGCCGTGCAGAGAAATCAGCGCGGCATCGTCCCATTTCAGTCCAGCGCGCGCAAAAGCCCACTGGATCGAGCTGGGATGGGGAATCACGCTTACGTGTTCGGCACCAAGCCGCTTGATTACCAGCGCGCCCACGCCAAAGAACATCGGATCGCCCGAGGCCAAAATACAGACGTTATTCTCGTCGGCCGCCTGCGCGATTCGATCCAGCGCCGCCGGCAGTCCATTCTTAAGGACAATTCGGAGCCCGGTGAATTGGGGAAAAAAGGCCAGGTGGCGCTCGCCGCCCGCCAACACCTGGGCATCCGCGACCGCGCTTACCGCACGGCTGGAAAGCCCCGCGCAACCATCGTCGCCAATCCCAATTACAGTTACCGCGCGCGGCCGAGTCATGCTCGCACCTGGGTGGAGATTAACAACAGGGCGTGGATGATCGCCACCGCGATCGTGCTGCCGCCCTTGCGCCCCCGCGCCACGATATACGGCGTCGCCAAGCGCAGCGCGGCTTCCTTGGACTCGGCGGCGGAAACAAAGCCCACTGGTACGCCGATCACCAACGCCGGTCGCGCGCCCTCTTGCTCAACCAGGCGAACGGTCTCCAGAAGCGCGGTGGGCGCGTTGCCGATCGCTACGATCGCGCCGTCAAGAACACCGGCGCGCCGCGCCTTGCGCATCGCCTCGATCGCCCGCGTGCTGTTGGCCGCCTTGGCCGCCGCGATCACATCGGGATCGGAAATAAAGCAGTGGGTGACGCACCCGTAACTGCTCAGGCGTTCCTCATTAAGTCCAGCACTAATCATCTTGACGTCCACGACGATCGCGCAACCGGCGCGCAACGCGGCAATTCCTGCAGCCACGGCCTGGGGATGGAAGCGCATCAGATCCTTGAACTCGAAATCGGCGGTGGCATGGATAACCCGGCGCACGATTTGCCACTGATCGGCAGAAAAATCGTGCGCACCTGCTTCGCGATCTATAATCGCGAAACTGCCGTCTTCGATATTGCGTCCCAGCGCGGTCATTTGGCGCATATCGTTGATACGCCCGGGGTCGTTCATTGGCCTTGCTCCGCTTGGACCGGTGCCTGCGTGGTGTCGGCCGGGTCGCAGCCCAGTAGCTTGCCGTTGAAATCAATCAAACAAACGCGCACCTGGAGCCCAGGACCGGCGTGGCGCGTGCCCTGCTCCACCACGCGGCGGCAGATCTGCGCAGCGATCGGAATATCGCGCGCCGAGCACAGCTCCAGCACATGGCGCGCAGTGTTGGCAGCGCGAATCTCGGCGCACACCTCCGCGCCAGCGCCCAACTCAGCGGCCAGCGTGGCCAACAGCTCCATATTGACCTCCGAACCCGCGGCGTGGGTCTGCATCCGCCCGTCGGCCATCTTGGATAGCTTGCCGATCATACCCACGATAATGGCACGCTGGAGCTTACGGCGGGCACAATGCTTGAGCGCAATCCCGACGAAATCTCCCATCTGGATAAACGCGTCCTCGGGCAACTGGGGGAAAAGCTGCATAGCGTATGCTTCTGACTTGCCGCCGGTGGTCAAGACCAAGCTGCGTAGGCCGCGCTCGACGGCGACGTCAATCGCCTGGACGACGCTGGCCTTGAAGGCCGCGGTGGAATAGGGCCGCACGATGCCCGTCGTACCTAGAATCGAGATCCCGCCGATCAAGCCCAGCCGCGCATTGATGGTTCCCTTGGCCATCTCCTCGCCGCCCGGCACGCTGATTGTGACCACCGCGCCACGATACTCGCTGCCGGCAAGTTCCTCCGCGACCATTTCGATGATGTTGCGCCGGGGCGGCGCAGTGATCGACGGACCACCGACCTCCAGCCCCAGGCCGGGCTTGGTAACCGTCGCCACCCCTTCCCCGCCGCGAATTTCGATTCCCGGCTCGGTGCGCAGTCTGACCTCAGCAACCAGTTCAGCGCCGTGCGTGCAATCGGGATCGTCGCCGGCATCCTTGATAATGCTGCACAAAGCGCTTCCTTGTGAGCGCTCGCAGCGCTTGAGCGCAAAACGTACCTTGGTCCGGTTGGGCAGCGTGGTTTCGATCTCGCTGAGCGCAGTCTTTTTTACCAGGCAGCGAGCCGCCGCCTTGGCCGCCGCCGCCGCGCAGGCCCCAGTAGTGAAACCGGTACGCGTGCCCTTGGGATTTCGCGCCGGCACCTCGCTTGTTGCCATACTTGCGCCGCTCCTCAGGAGACCGCTCTACGCTCCGGATTGTTGAAGAAGGCCTCCAACTGAATCTGCTCCTTGGCCATTCCAAGCTCGATCAGCCTTTCGCGCAAGGGATAGATCACCGCACCATCGCCGGCCAGGTAGGCGCTGGCAGGAAGCGCGGGCCCTAGCGCGCTCTCCAAGGCGAGGAGCGCGGCACCCAGCCGCGAAGCCTCGCCCGCAGGCGGCGCCGCGGCGACGCTGAAACGGCGACAACAGGCGGCGATTGCGTCATGGGCAAACGCAGGCGGGAGAAAATAGTCGGGCGATGGCACGAACCACAACGCCGTCGTGCTCGTCGCCTCGGCACGGCTGCGCATCCCGCGCAACAGCCCAAGGGCAGCGGTGATTCCGGTATCGGTGGCGAATAAGAGTCGCTCGCCCGCGCCGGCACCGTGGCTGACGAACTTACCCCACGGACCGCTGAAGGCCAGTTCGGTACCCTCCGCTATACGATGCATGAAGTTGGAGCCCGGACCCTCGCCCAGACGACGCACCGCAATCTGGAACTGGCTCTGTTCATCATCGGCTGAAAGGATGGAATAGGCCCGCTTGGCGATTTTGCCGCCGCCCAAATCGACGCCCGTGTTGACGATAATGTATTGGCCACCCGCAAAACCCAGCTGCCCCTCGGCCAAGGCGAAGGTCAACAGCCTGGCCTCTGGCCCCAGGTGTTGCGCCCTTACCAGGCGTGCGTTTCGCGACTGCGCCATCCGACTTAATCCGCCGGATAGATTTCGTGCACGAAATCGTGCATCTGCTCGAGGTCGTGAAACAGACGAGTGAGGGCGTCGATCTGATTGGCCAGCTCCATTTCGACCTTCTTGGTTAGGATAACGAGGCTGCGCAGGTAGGGTAGCTTGGCGTCGGCGGCGCCGGTGTTGGCAACCCGCTCCTCAAGCATCGAAACCGCACTTTCGTAAAACTGCCTCAGGCTGTCTAGATCCCGCGCCTGGCACATCGAGCGCACTGGTCCGGGCCGATCGGCGCCATCACCCAGTTCAGCCAACTCATGTTGACGGGCGGCCTCATCCCGCAATCCCAACAGCCCCATCAGGCCCAAGCGCAACCCCGCGATTTCATGACAAGCCATCGCCGCCTCTCTTTAATGCATAATCCCGTCAACCAGCCGCGCCACCAGCCGGTCCCCCAGCAGGTGCTGCTCGACCAGCTCGCTGGCGTCAGCCGGATTGACTCCCCGGTACCAAATCCCATCGGGGTAGACCGCCAGAGTTGGGCCCTCGCCACATCGTCCCATACACGAGGTGCGCGTAACTCTGATTTCGCGCTGCCGGCCCGCTCGCCGCAGCATTCGGCGCAACGCTGCGATAAGCGCAATACTGCCGCGCGCGGCGCAATCGACGTTGCCGCAGACCAGCACGTGCTTGCGGACAACGGGATGGGCATGCTGATGAGGCATCGCCTGGGCGTGAGTCTCCAAGTGGCGTGCACTCCACAACAACGAACGAAATCCTCCTACCTGCTCGGCAATCGCGCCAACCGGCCGCCGATACTGGCAATTGTCGCAGGGCAGCGATGCGCCCTGGCCCAACGCCTCGTCAATTCGCTCTTCGATCACCTTCAGCAAACTGGGATGGATACCCAGATGACCGGCCAAGTTGACGGCGATCCAAGGGTAGCGCTGATTAAAGGCACGCAGTTGCTCACGGAGACGACCTACCAGCCGGCCACCAAACAACAGGTAGGGCACCACCACAATCCGCTCAGGACGGGCCCGCGCCACCAGCTCGATACTCTCTTCGAACAGCGGGGTGGTAATTCCAATAAACGTCGGCACCACCCAACCCAGCCCTCGCCCCTCACCGATCAGCCGTACGAGCTTGCAGAAATCGCCGTTGGCATCGGGGTCACTGGCGCCGCGTCCCACGACCACCAAGGCGGTCCGCCTGGGATCCGACAAGTCGCACGCCGCGCCCGCACGCTCGAAGGTCAACGCTGCGAGATCGGGATGAACGCCCAACACGCGGGCCGCCTGGAAGCTGACCTGGGGGAATTGTGCGCGCGCTCTCGCCAACGAGAGCGGGATATCGTTTTTGGCGTGGCCGGCGGCAAACAAGAAACAGGGCACGACGACCACGCGATCGTGATCGGCGGCCAGCGCCGACAAAGCATCCGCCAGCGCGGGTGCGGCCAACTCGACGTAGGCGTGATGGACGTCGAACTGGGGTCGGCGCTCCCGCAGGCAAGTGACCAGCGCTTCGAACTCCAGGTTAGAGGCTGGCTCGCGGCTTCCGTGGCCGAGCAGCACGATGGCTGTACGACCCATCGTGCTAACTTTGCGAGGCTGCGCCA
>DATGLK010000003.1 GCA_035294265.1 Candidatus Binataceae bacterium | reverse complement strand
GATACGGTCTACGTACCGGAGCAGCTGATCTATTTTGATAAAGTTAAATACTGGACCAGCGTCACGCAGATTATTGCCAATACCGCCACCGGGCTTGGTATGATGGCCCTCCTAGCGACGTCAATATAAAAGTAGCCGCCGCACGGCGCGTTCGTATGGCGCTTTCGCAGCCATCATGGCCGTCGCCGTGCCGTCCGGGCCGCACGCGGTACGCTTTTGTCGGTGTGATGCGGCGAAGGTCTGGTTCGCGCCAGACTTCTGACTAAACGTCTATGCACCTGAACTAACGTTTACAGCACCAAGGTACGACTTTCGACGCTACCTCCATAAAAGTCCTGATCGGTGCCATCCGGCGGCGGTTTATTCTTTTCGATGATGCCGGCGCTGGATGGCCCGGGTTGGGCTCGCTTGTCAGGCTTGCCGACGCGCCGGTGTGGCTGCAAATCCCGGGAGTGCAGTTCAAAATCCGCGGGCTGCGTATCAGTCATGGTGTATCCTACGCACGCAGCGGCGCACCGCCGCCTAATCTGAGAGCTTTGCTCACGAGCTGCGTCAGACAGTTTTCCCCGCGTGCATTCTGGGATATCGAGGCCAAACTGGGGATGTACAGTTGGACTGTCAAAAGCCACTCGCCGCAAACCCAGACCGTGCTGTTTGAGCCGCTGCCAGCTCATCAGGCGCTGATCCGTCATACGGTCAGCCGTAATCAATTAAGCGGAGTCTCGCTGGTCGCGGCCGCGGTCAGCGACCGGGTGGGACGGACTACCCTACGACTGGAGCAATTCCAGGCCGCGCGCGCGCCGAGGGCGGCAGAGTTTTATCCAGGTACGGTGCGTGATTGGGGAAAGGCGGCGCCGTTGGAAGTGGCGCTGGCAACTATCGATAGCGAACGCGCGCGTCGTGGCCCTGTCGATCTGCTCAAGATTCATGTCAAGGGATGCGAGGCCAGCGTCATTACGGGTGGGATGGACACTATCCGGTATGACCAGCCCGTGGTCTTCGTACGATGCCTCCATCCCCAGGCCTCTTGCCTGTCACCACTGACGCAGTGCGGTTACAGGATCGTTAGCGTCGATACCTTTAGCCACCGAGTGAATAACAATGATTTTTTTGCGCTACCGCCACGCTACCTGTCCCGCCTTGACGCGCTTTTTGTCGACGCCCGAAAATCGATTCGGGCGAGGTTGTTGTAATCCTGCGCGGCGCTTTGGTGCTTGCCGCTTTTAGGCGTATCCGGAAAAGCTACGATGAATCGCTCGATGCAGGACTTGCGCAATTACCAAAACTACTTCGTTGACGAGAAGCGCGCGCTGGAGTTTGAAATCGAACGTCCCCACAATTGCGGCCGACTTTACCAGTTTCTGATTAGTTACAAGTTTCGCGCCGCGCTTGGCTTGCTCGATCAACCCCTGAACGGGCGATCGCTGTTGGAAGTGTGTAGCGGTAGCGGACTGATGGCAGAGAAATTTGCCCGCGAGGGAGCGCGCGTGACGGTGTCAGATTTCTCCGTCGCCGCGGTGCAACGCGCGCGCGAGCGGGCCCGCCGCCATGGTTTTATGGCCAGCTTTGCGGTCGCCGACGCTCAGCGTCTGCCCTTCGCCGATGCCAGCTTCGATGTGGTCGCGGTACATGAGGGGTTGCATAACCTGGAGCAGCCCGAGCTGGCGTTGCGCGAGATGGCTCGGGTTGCGGCGCAAGCGCTGATCGTAATGGAGCCGGCCGACGCCACTTTGACCGCGTGGGCGGGGGAGCTGGGGCTGTCGGTCAAACGCCCAGAGGGCGGCATCGAAATCAAGCGCCTGTCCCCAGGCAAGGTCGCAACCCTGCTTAGTGCCCAGGCTTTCGCACGAATCAAATGGCAGCGTGCCTTGGTATATGATCCTCATGTGCCATTTAAGTGGTTTAGCTGGTTTGATAACCGTGCGGTCTTCGCCATCTTTCGGGTCGGCTTCGCCCTCGCTAACCTGGTCGCGGGCGCGGCTGGCAACAAGCTAACCCTGGTAGCGCAGCGCTAGTTGACCGCCTTCGTTAGGTCGCGGTCGCAAGTCCCGCTCTATTCAATCCCGCCCGTGTCGGCGTGCCGCAATCTGCGGCACCCCCTGCCTCCTTCCTCATAATCGGTCGTGGTGGCTGCGTTGGCACCGTCAATTCGGTTACAATGCTGGCCGTGGACAGCACGCCCAGGCTCAAGGTCAAACGGCTGAGTGTGGCGGCCGTTATTCCCGCCTATCACAGCGTTCATGCCGCCGGGCTGGACCTCAGTGCGGCACTGGAGCAGCCGCTGCGCTTAGAGCCGCTGCAGCGATGCCAGGTGCCAACCGGAATCGCGGTGGAAATTCCTCCAGGGAGCGAAGGGCAGCTGCGTCCGCGCAGTGGGTTGGCGCTTCAGCATGGTTTGACCTTGCTCAACTCGCCCGGCACCATTGACGCCGATTACCGCGGCGAAGTGAAGGTGCTGCTCATCAACCTGGGTCAGGGAGCGGTGACGATTAATCCCGGCGACCGGATCGCCCAGTTAGTAATCGCGCCAGTGACACGGGCGGTAGTGACCGAGGTAGCCGAACTGACCTCCAGCGTTCGTGGCGAGGGGGGCTTTGGCCACACTGGGCGCTAGCGCGCAGTCGGTAAGAACAATTATGAACGATCAAATCACACCGTCCGAGCTGGCATTGAGCGCGGTCAGCGCGATCGACGGACGTTACCGCACTCGCACTCAGGAATTATCGCGCTTCTTCAGCGAGTTAGCCCTTATTCGCTATCGGGTCCGGGTGGAGGTGGAATGGTTTTTGGCCCTGGCCGCCAATCCGGCCATCGATGCGGTGCCCCGGCTGGCTCCCGCTACGGCTGAGCGATTGCGCGCCATTTATCGGGATTTTTCCATCGCTGACGGGCGCGTGGTCAAGGAGCTTGAGCGCACCCTCAATCACGACGTCAAGGCGGTGGAATACTTCGTCAAAGACCGGCTAAATGCGATCGATTCCGGGTTGCCAGTCGAGATGGTCCACTTCGGCTGTACCTCCGAGGATATCAATAGTAACGCCTACGCGCTGATGCTCAAGGAATTCGCGGACCAAGCACTGGCGCCGCGGCTGGCGAAGCTGGTGGCGCAACTGGCGGCGCTGGCGCGCCGATGGAGCCGGCTTCCGCTGATGGCGCTGACTCACGGCCAAGCTGCCACCCCGACCACGCTTGGCAAGGAGTTGGCGATCTTCGCGGCCCGCCTTCAGCGTCAGGCCCGCCAATTGGCGGGGCAGGAATACTTGGGCAAGGCCAACGGCGCGGTGGGCAATTTCAACGCCCACGTCGCGGCTTATCCCGAGGTCGACTGGATTGCGCACAGCGAGGCCTTCGTGCGTGGCCTGGGGCTTCAATGGAACCCCCTCACCACTCAAATTGAGAGTCACGATTACCTGGCTGAATTGTTTGACCTGACGGTCCGGATCGACACCATTTTAATCGATCTATCGCGTGATATGTGGGGCTATATCTCGCGCGGCTGTTTGACCCAGCGTGCGGTGGAAGGCGAAGTCGGCTCTTCCACCATGCCCCATAAGATCAATCCCATCGATTTCGAAAATTGCGAAGGTAACGCCGGCATGGCCACCGCGCTGTTCCAACATCTGGCGATAAAACTGCCGATCTCGCGCTGGCAGCGTGATCTTAGCGACAGCACCGCCATGCGCGGTATCGGCACTGCCTTCGGTCATCTTTGGGTAGCGATGGCGGCGCTGGAGCGCGGCCTAGGGCTGATCGAGGTCAACCGCGACCGGCTGGCGGCGGAATTGGCGGGTGAGCAGGCCTGGGAGGTGGTGGCGGAGGCGATTCAAACCCTGATGCGCCGTTGCGGTATGCCCCAACCTTACGAACGGCTCAAGGATCTGACGCGGGGACGGCGGATCGATCGTGCCTTGATCGCCGAGTTCATCGGCCAATTGCCGCTGCCCGAGCCGCTGCGCCACCGGTTGCTGGAGTTGAGCCCTTCCAACTACCTGGGCTTGGCCGCCGAGCTGGTAGATCGTTTCGCGCCGGCCGACCAGCTAAAATGAATTAAGCACAGGCGGTTTGTGGATTAATTTTGACCCGAAGTATTTATCCCAAGCCGTCGCTAAAGTAGTTAGTTTGCATTATTCGAACTACGGCTTGTCGGCACCACGCCTTCGTGCAGGCCACGAGGTGTCGTGCAGAAGGCCGCAAGGAAGGCAAAATGGTGAACATTCCTGGAAAGTTAGAAATGTTTTATGAGGGCAAGGCCAAAAAGCTTTACGCCACCACCGATCCAGATTTAGTCATCGCCTATTTCAAGGACGACGCCACCGCCTTCAATGCCAAGAAGCGCGGTACAATCGAGCAAAAGGGTGTGATCAACAACCGCATGTCCGAGTTGTTTTTCAATCTGCTCGAGCAGCAGGGCGTCGCCACCCATTTTGTCTCCCGGATCGACGAGCGCGAGATGCTCTGCCGGCGGCTCGATATAATTCCGGTGGAGACCGTGGTGCGCAATTTGGTGGCGGGTTCGATGGCGAAGCGGTTGGGCCGCGCGGAGGGCGAGGAGTTACCTTTCCCAATTGTGGAATTCTACTACAAGTCGGATCCGCTCGATGACCCTTTGATTCTGCCGGAGCACGCAATAGCCTTTAAATGGGCCACTGCCGCCGAGTTGGATCAAATCAAGGCTCTGGCCCTGCAGGTCAACCGGATCATGAGGGAATTCCTTGATCCGCGTGGAATCCTGTTGGTGGATTTCAAGCTGGAGTTTGGCCGCCATCACGGCAAGATCCTGTTAGGTGACGAAATTTGTCCCGACACCTGCCGATTTTGGGACAAGGCCACGCGTCAGAAACTGGACAAGGATCGTTTCCGCCGCGACCTGGGTGGGGTCGAAGAGGCCTACCAGGAAATGCTCCGGCGGGTCTCCCAGTGAGTCGTCGCGTTGCGAGTTAAAGTATTTATCACGCCCAAGACCGGGATTCTCGATCCCCAGGGTAAAGCGGTGGAGCACGCGCTGGCGGCGCTGGGCTTTACCGGCGTGGCGAGCGTACGGGTGGGCAAGTACCTGGAACTTGAGTTGGCCGCGCAATCGACCAGCGAGGCGACCATCACTGCGAGGGCAATGTGCGAACAGCTGCTCGCGAATACGCTTATTGAGGATTACCGCCTGGAGGTCGACGGCGCGTGAAGTGGGGAGTGGTGACATTTCCCGGCTCCCTTGATGATCGCGACACGGTCTGGGCCTTGGGCCTGCTTGGCCAGGACGTGGTCGAGTTGTGGCACAAGGATCGCAACCTTCACGGCGTGGATTGCGTGGTTTTGCCCGGAGGCTTCAGCTACGGCGACTACCTGCGCTGCGGTGCGATGGCACGCTTTGCTCCAGTGATGGAAAGCGTTGCACGCTTTGCTCACGACGGCGGCCTGGTGCTGGGAATCTGCAACGGCTTCCAGATTCTATGCGAGGCCAGGCTGCTGCCCGGCGCGCTGACCCGCAATGCCGGCCGCACCTTCATTTGCGAGCCGGTGTGGGTACGCGTAGATAATGCGGCTACCCGCCTCACTCGATTGACGGCGGTTGGTCAACTGCTGCGCTTGCCGATCAAGCATGGCGAAGGGCGCTACGTGGCACCCGCCGAGCAGTTGCGCGAAATGAAGGAACGCGGCCAGGTAGTGCTGCGCTATGCCGACCACGACGGGCGGCTGACCTCGGTCGCCAATCCCAACGGCTCGATGGATTGGATTGCCGGAGTGGCTAACGAAACCTTCAATGTCTTTGGCTTGATGCCTCATCCCGAACATGCGGTGGAAGAGGCCCTTGGCGGTTGCGATGGAGCCACGCTATTGCGCTCGCTGGCGGCGTCATGAGCGGTATGGCGGTTGCCCTGCCCGGCGAGCCCGCGGTGGACTTGGCGCTGGCCCAGGCCCAAGGGCTCAGCGCGCAGGAGTATCGGCGGATAGAGCGGCTGTTGGGTCGTACCCCGACCTGGACCGAGTTGGGGATGTTTGCCGTGATGTGGTCGGAGCATTGCTCCTACAAGTCTTCGCGCCATCTCCTGGCGCAGTTCAAAAGCACCCATCGGCGCGTGGTCCAGGGAATGGGCGAGAACGCCGGCGCAGTCGCGATCGGTGGTGGCTTTTTGGTCGTCTTCAAGATTGAAAGCCACAACCATCCCTCTTTTATCGAGCCCTACCAGGGGGCGGCTACCGGGGTGGGGGGAATCCTGCGCGACATCTTCGCGATGGGGGCGCGGCCCATCGCCAGCCTCAACTCGCTTAAGTTCGGCGATCTCGATCAGCCCCACACCCGCCATCTGCTCAGGGGCGTAGTCGGTGGGATTGGTGGTTATGGTAATTGCGTGGGCGTACCCACGGTGGGCGGCGAGGTGAGCTTCGACGCGGCCTATCAGGATAACATCTTGGTCAACGCTTTTTGCCTGGGGCTGGCTCGCGAGGGCGAGTTGCAAAGCGCCAAGGCGCGAGGTGTGGGTAATCCGGTGCTCTACGTTGGCGCGGCCACCGGGCGCGATGGAATCCACGGCGCCAGCCTGTTGGCCTCGGCCGAGTTCGGTGCCGATCAAGACAAGCGCCCGACCGTTCAGGTTGGCGACCCGTTTACCGAGAAGCTCCTGATCGAGGCCTGCCTGGAAGCCGTTCGTACCGGTGCAGTGGTAGCGTTGCAGGACATGGGCGCGGCCGGTCTGACCTCCTCCTCCAGCGAAATGGCGGCGCGTGGGGGGCTGGGGATCGAACTGGACCTGGATTGTTTGCCCTTGCGCGAAAGCAATCTGACGCCCTACGAAATGCTGCTGTCAGAATCGCAGGAGCGCATGTTGATTGTGGTCGAGCGCGGCCGCGAGAGCGAGATTCAGGCGGTGTTCGAGAAATGGGATCTGCACGCGATCAAGATCGGCGAATTATGTGCCGCGCCGCGCTTTCGGGTGCGCTATCGCGGCCAGTGGGTAGCCGACCTTCCAGTCGGCGCGCTGACCGATGAAGCTCCGGCCTACGATCGCCCCCTGGAGGCGATAACTGCGCCGCCTGCGCCCGCCCCCGTTCAACCTTGTCCCACTCCCGCTCAGGCCTTGCGCCGGCTGTTGGACTGCCCCACCGTGGCTTCTAAGCGCTGGGTCTTTCGCCAGTACGATTCCCTGGTGCAGAGCAACACCGTGCTGGGGCCCGGCGGCGACGCCGCCGTGATCCGGATCAAGGGGCTGGCGCGGGCGTTGGCGTTGAGCGTGGATTCCACTTCGCGGGTGTGCGCGCGGGATCCCTACCTGGGCGCGATCGCGGCAGTATGCAAAGCAGCTCGCAACGTGGCCTGCGTGGGTGCGCGGCCGTTAGCAATCAGTGATTGTTTAAATTATGGCAATCCGGAGCGTCCGGGGGTGATGTGGCAATTTGCGCGCGGGGTGGCAGGCATCCGCGACGCCGCAGCGGCGTTGGACACCCCCGTTGTCAGCGGCAATGTTAGTTTCTACAACGAGACCCAGGGACGGGCCATTCCGCCCACCCCTACTATCGCGATGGTGGGGCTGTTCGAGGACGCCGCTCCCCCGCTGCGGCCCTGGTTTAAAGTTCCCGGCGAAGCGATCGTTCTATTGCGCAGTGGGGTGCCCAGGCTGGCCGCCAGCGAGTTTCAAGCGCTGTTCGGCGGCGGCGACGAACTGGGCACAATCGATCTGGCGCGCGAGCGTGCCTTGGTCGATCTGCTGGTTACTCTTCACGCCCGCGGCCTGATAAGCTCGGCACATGATGTGGCCGAGGGTGGCCTGGTGGTGGCGCTGGCCGAGGCCTGCTTCAACCCCCATTGCCTGTTGGGCGCCCAAGTGGCGTTGCCGGCACCGGGGGAGCTTTGGGAGCAATTGTTCGGCGAAGGCCCTTCCAGCGTAATCGTCTCGTTGCCCCGGACAAGGGTGGACGGCGTGCTGGCATTGGCCGCCGAGCGGGCGCTGCAGGCCCGAATGATCGGCGAGGTGAGTGCGCGGCCTCGGCTCGTTGTCGAGCCCGGTATCGATGAAGCAGTGGACGAGCTGCTGGGGATTTACGAAGGGGCATTGCCCAGGAGGCTGACATGAGCGGCCCTCGATCCGAGGGGGTGATGGTAGAGCAGGCCGAACACGATTTGGACGCTTTCCACGAGGAATGCGGAGTGTTTGGTGTCTGGCGCCATCCCGAGGCGGCCAACTTAGTGTACCTGGGCCTGTATGCCTTGCAGCACCGCGGCCAGGAATCCGCCGGTATCGTCTCTTCCAACGGCAGGACCCTCCTGAGCCATCGCGGGATGGGGCTGGTCGCCGATATCTTCAGCGGCGAGGCCATCGCGCGCCTGGAGGGCAGCGCCGCCATCGGGCATAACCGATACTCCACCACCGGTTCGACCACCTTGAAGAACTGCCAGCCCCTGGTCGTGGAGTATGCGCATGGCGGCTTGGCGGTGGCGCACAACGGCAATCTGGTCAACTTTGCCGAGCTGCGCCAGCAACTGGAGCGCGAGGGCGCTATCTTTCAGTCTTCTTCAGACAGCGAAGTTATCATCCATCTGGTCGCCAATTCCTCGGCACCCACCCTGTGCGAGCGGGTAATCGAGGCGTTGGCCCAAATCCGCGGCGCCTATTCGCTGCTTTTTTTGACCGAACACGAGTTGATTGCGGCGCGTGATCCCTACGGCTTCCGCCCGTTGGTGCTGGGGCGGCTGGACCAGGCCGCAGTGGTGGCCTCCGAGACCTGCGCCTTGGACCTGGTGCGAGCGGATTACATCCGTGAGATCGAGCCTGGCGAGGTGGTGGCGATTGGCGAGCACGGGGTGCGTTCTTACAAACCCTTTGCTGCCCGCGTGCCGCGCCGCTGTGTGTTCGAATATGTTTATTTTGCCCGCCCCGACAGCACGGTTTTCGGCCGTAACGTTTACCAGGTACGCAAGCAGCAGGGGATGGCGCTGGCCCGCGAATGTCCGGCACAGGCCGATTTGGTGGTGCCGGTGCCCGATTCCGGCGTCCCGGCGGCGCTGGGTTATGCGGAAGCGGCCGGCTTGCCCTTTGAATTCGGCCTTATCCGCAGCCACTACGTGGGGCGGACCTTCATCGAGCCGCGCCAGGCCATTCGCCACTTCGGAGTCAAGATAAAATTCAATCCGGTGCCGGCGGTGCTAGAGGGTAAGCGGATCGTGCTGGTGGAGGATTCGCTGGTGCGTGGCACCACGCTGCAGAAGGTGATTCCGATGCTGCGCCAGGCGGGCGCCCGCGAGATTCACATGCGGATCGCGGCTCCCCCCACCACCCATTCCTGCTTTTACGGGATCGACACCCCCACCCGGCAAGAGCTGCTGGCTTCACATCAGTCGGTAGAGGAGATCCGCAAGTTTATCGGCGCCGATTCGCTAGCTTATCTGAGCTGGGAGGGACTCTATTCGTTTTTGAACGACGGCGGCCGGGAGGGATTTTGTGACGCCTGCTTTAGCGGTCGTTACCCGCTGGCCGTCCTTGAGCGCCAGCGTCAACTTGATTTGTGGAACAGCGCCCCTCAAGGGTGAGGAGCGGGTGCGTGACGACGTGCATCGGGCGCGCCCGGGTGGGTTACTCGAATTGGCGCAGGCTGTGACCGCGCCGGATGCGGGGTACGAGGCTGCGATGGCAAACAACGACGCAAAGTCGGTTCTCTCCCAATGGCTGACGGAATACAACGAGGCGTCCTGGCGGCGCTACATCGACCGCCTCAAGGAGCGTGGTGAACTGCTGCGGGTCGATGGAATCATGGTGGATGCGCCGGCCTTGTTCCGTACCCGCTTCCATTGCGACGCCACCATGTGCGCCGGTGCCGATCGTCCGCCTAAAACCGATTCCTGTTGCATGGAGTACGAGGTCGAGATCACGCCGCGCGAACGCGAGCGAATCGAGGCCCACGGCGCAGAGGTGCTTGACTACCTGCGCCGGCGCGAGCCGGGGCGAATCGGAGCGCGACGCTCGCTCAAGGGCTTCTTCGACGACGACTACACCGTGGTCCTGGCCAAGGAGCAAGGACGATGCGCGTTCTCTTATCGCGATGACAACGGGCGGTTGTGGTGCGGGCTGCATTCGCTGGCGCTGGAAAAGGGCTGGGCGCTGGAATCGATCAAGCCAATGGCCTGCATTCTGTTCCCGTTGGTGGTTTATCGCTTCGAGGATGGTAGCACGTTGTTGACCGCCACTTCGCGTGCGACTGGGCGGCTGTTCGACGGGCTCAAGGATTGGGAATTGTTGCCCTGTCTAAAACTTAACTCGGGGCCGCGGATGTATGAAGAATGTCGCTTTGCGATCGAGATTGCACTGGGCGCCCGCTTCTATCAACGGCTGGCGCAAGCCGCCTCCGGCTATCTGAGGCCGGGCGCAGCAGGCGGCCGCAAGCCTTCCCGCCCCAAGCCAGCCCCAGGTTCCATGCGCGCCTGAGCCTGGGACGCTAGCTGCAGCGGCGCACTACTTCCATCATCTTGGCCATCGAAAGCCGGCTGACTAGGACACACAAGAGCGGGCCGGCTTGGGTGATGACGAAGCTCAAGCCGCGGGCGCTCACGAAGCGGTGGGCGGCGTTGGGAGGAGCGCTGCTGGCAGGCACGAGCAGCCCCGCGCGGGGAGTAAACATGCACAGGATCGAGCCTTGCGGGCCACGGTACAAGGTATAAATAACGATCCGGCCAACGGCTTGGTGTTCAATGCGCGAACCCACCAATTTGAACCCGGCGGCGGAGAAATCCCATAATCCTAGGCTAAGCCCAGCCTGCTTGCTTATCTTGGCCGCTAGCGCCAGCGGGGTGGGGGCGCTTAGCATGGGCCTGAAGTGGTGTAGCGCCTGGCCGTAGCCTGCCGCTGCGAGGTCGATTGCCGCCGGTGGGCGGCGCAGCAGGTCCACGCGTAGGATAACCAGCGCCCCGACTGCGGCTAGGGCCAAGGCAGCGACCCAGGGCAGGAAGCGCGGCTGCGCGGGCCGGGTCTGGTCAAGTTGGGCTACCAGGCGTGCGCGCAGCGCAGCGGGGGCGGGCACGGGTGCGAGGGTTTGGCGCAGAAGTAATTTTAGTCTACGTTCGCGCTCCAATTCCGCGCGGCAGGGCGGGCAGGTCTCCAGATGGGTGCTCACCGCCTGCAACTCGATGCCGTCTAGCTCGCGGTCGGCGTGAGCGCTCAGGTACCGGTCGATATATTCGCGATGGTCCATACGCCTGCTGGTGTGTCGCTTGTTGGTCGTGCCTACTCCTGTCCTGAGTGTGGTGGTTTGAAGCCATGTTGAAGGGCGAATTCGGCCAGCGCTTGGCGCATCAGGCCGCGTGCTCGCGACAGCCGCGAGCGCACGGTGCCAACCGGCACCGCCAATACCTGGGCGGCCTCCTGGTAGCTTAGCTCCTGGCCGTCAACCAGCATCAGGGTGCCGCGAAATTCTTCGGGCAAGTTCTCCAGCGCCGCTTGCACCTCAGGCTGCATCGGGGTTTCGGCCAATAGCTGCTCGGGGCTGTAGCTGGCGGCCGACAGGGGTTCTTGGCCTTGGGCCACGCGTGCCAAGCCTTCCTGTGTAATAGCGACGCGTTCGCGTTGGTGGCGGCGGTAGCCCTTGCGGAAGACGTTGTACAAAATGGTCAGCAACCAGGCCCGGCAATTGGTGCCGGCGGTGAACTGGCGAAAGGAGCGATAGGCCCGCAGCATTGCTTCTTGACACAGGTCTTGGGCTTCCTCGCGGTTGCGCGTCAAATGTAGGGCTGCGCCGTAGAGCGCGTCTAGATGTGGGAGCGCCTCCCGGCTGAATTCTCCCCGCAACCGAGTCTGATGCGCCTTGGAGCCTGCCATCGCCAACCCACGCTAGCCCGTTGACCGAACAGCCATCAAACCGGTATGGCACGCAAAGGGCCCTTAGCTGTGCTAACAAAACGATACCGCCGCATGTGCTAAAAAGGTGAAACCTGACCGTGTGAAGATGTCTGCCGCTGCCCGCCCTCGAGCGCTAGGCAGAGTTGTGCCCGATCAACTACGCTGACAAGAAAGGGCCGACTCGCCCGCGGGTGGCAGCGACCAGGGATGGACGACGAGAGTATCAAAATCCAGCCGGTTTCCGGGCGCGAGGGGTTAGCGGAATTCGCCAGCTTGCCGTTTCAGATCTACCAAGGCCAAGCGGCTTGGTGGCCGCCCGATCTCGATAACGAGGTGGAGTTGCTGGGGGGAAGGGCGCCGATAACGGCCTATTTGGAAATGTTGCCGCTGGTGGCGCGTCGCGGTGGCCGGTTGGTGGCGCGGGTGACCGCGGTGGTCAATCACCGCTACAACGAACATTGGCGGGAGCGCGTCGGTCAGCTCATCCATTTCGAGGCCTTGCCGGAGCAGGACGAAGCCGTCGGCGCGCTGCTTGAGAGCGCCGGGCAATGGCTACGCCGCCGGGGCATGGATGCGGGACGCAGTGGTTTTGCCGCCTTTCTGGACTACCCCTATGCCATCGACAACTACGGGGGCTTGCCCTCGTTCTTGCTGCGCGGCAATCCCGATTACTACCATCGCTATTTCAAAGCCGCCGGCTTCTGGACCGAAAAGGGGCTGACCGATTTCACCGTGCCGCTAACGCGCGAGATCCTGGCCGGTTATCCAGCCATGGTGGAGGCCGCGCGCCGCCATGGGGCCAGGATCGAGAGTTGGCAGGATTACGGCTACTTGGCGGCGGTGGATGGCTGGACCGAAGTGATCAATGCTGCCTTTGCCCGCCATTGGGGCTGGAATCCCATTACCCGCGCGGAGGTCAGGCCGATGCTGATGGCGCTGGCCCAAACCGAGGTGGGTGAACTGTCAATGGTGGCGACCGTTGATCATCAGCTGGTGGGTGTGATGTTCGCGGTGCCAGATTTCAGTCCGCGACTGGCTCAGATCCGCCCCGGTGCCAGGATCCCTCCTTCGCGAGGCGGGGGGACACGCGGCGCCTTGATCAATATCGGGGTACTTGAGGCGTGGCGCGGTAAGGGGATTAGTCTGGCGTTGGCGGCGCGCTCGTTTTTGCGCATGGCCCAATTGCGCATGCGCTATGCCGGCTACACCCTGGTGCTCGACGACAATTGGGCCTCGCGTGCCACTGCGCGCCGTCTGGGGGCTCAGGTAACCGGCAATTTCGTGGTTTATCGGCGTGATTATTAACCTATCACAGCCAACCTTTTTTAACCTCCTGGCTTGAGAGAGCTACGTGCAGATGTTAACTTTGACCTCTTGACTCCTTGCTCCTTAGTTGGGGCTCGTAGTTGCGATCCGTAAGGAGGTCTATCTGTGCGGCGGTACGAAACAATTTTCGTCCTGCGTCCTGATTTGGGCGAAGCAGTGCTTCGCCAAGCAATCAAACGGATTGAAGATATTATTAGCCACGGCGGCGGCGAGATGGTCGAGACCGAGGAGTGGGGCGTGCGCGAGCTCGCCTATCGCGTCAAGCGCGAGCGGCGTGGCTACTACGTCCGTCTGGACTATGTCGCGCCGGCCGCGGCTCTGAACGAGGTCGAGCGCAATCTTAAGCTGATGGATGATGTGCTGCGCTATCTCTCGGTCCTGGTAGCCGAGGAGGCGAATGCCGCCGAGTTGCGTAGCGAGATTGAAGCGCGCCAGCGCCGCTTGGCCGAAGCGCGCGCGGCCGCGGCGGCGCAAGCCGCCTCAGCCAGCGAACCACTACCCCCAGCGGAGCCCGAGTCCAGTGAGCCCACGGACGAGGCTGCGGACCAGGACTCCGAAGCCGGTGGCGGCGAGGCTTGAATTCGACGGCCGGCTCGTAAAGCCGGCCGAGTTGCGGGTCACCCCTCGCGGCCAGCCTGTGCTACGGGCCTGGGTGCGCTGCGACGACGGCACCCAGCCTCTGGTCCTTGAAGTGGTGTTGTTGGGCGAGGTTGCGCGCGAGCTTGGGAGTTTGCGTGCCGGTGAGACAGTTTGGGGCGAAGGTGAATTGCGCGCGGTCACCACTCGGTTGGTGGGGCGTCAAGCCCCGGCGAGGCTAGAAGTGGTTGCCAGCCTACTGCGACCCGGCGCAAGGTGAAGATAGGAGCAGCCGCAGGCCCATCTAAATCTCTTCCAGGCATGGCTGTAAAGTTATTAAAAGGTTTAAGCGATGACAGATAGCGACCATAGCGAAGAATTGGCCGAACGATTGCCCCGCCCAACGCGTTCCCCTCGGGGCGAAAGCGACCGTGGTATGGAGGGGCGGCCGGGCGAACGTACGGGCGGGCGCCGACGCCCTGGCGGCCGGCGCAAGGTATGCCGGTTTTGTGCCGACAAGACCCTCAAGGTGGACTATAAGGACGTACGAACCTTGCAAACCTTCATCACCGAGGGGGGAAAAGTTGTGCCTAGCCGGGTCACCGGTAATTGCGCTAAGCATCAAAGAGCCCTGACGGTGGCGATCAAGCGCGCGCGCATCCTGGCTTTGCTGCCATTTTCCACGTTGGGCGTCTGAGAGGCTCGATGTGCGGCTCAACGCGGCCCTAAGCCTGATACGCGCGGCGGTCTTGGCGGCCACGCTGTTCCTTATGGGCAGCTTGGTACCGCTGTTGGGCACCAGCGTGATGGTCTGTGCGCCGGCTCCTTTGCTGATTGCCTCGCTGGGGCAAACCAGCGCGACCTCGCGGCTGATCGCGAGCTTGCTCCTGAGCGTGGCGATGGTGGGGCTGGTGGGTGGAGTCTGGCAGGGGCTGGGATTCGTTTTGAGTCTGGGCTTGGCCGCTGTGCTGATGTTTGCTCTTCTGCGCTGGCAGGTCGCGCTTGAGCGCATCGTGCTGGCGGTCACGGCGCTCCTGGTGTTGGCCGCGGGGGCAGCGCTGCTGCTGTGGGCGGGTTCGCCGCAGGTTTTGCTGGCTTCGGTGCGCGCGACTTTGGGGAGTGCCACCGCGCATGCCGATCAGTTTTATCAGAAGCTCGGCCTGGACATGAGCGACAGCCGTCAGATCAATGCTCGGGTGATCGCGCTGACG
>DATGLK010000002.1 GCA_035294265.1 Candidatus Binataceae bacterium | reverse complement strand
TGATCAATAGTCAGAGTGGCGGGACCGTACTCCTTGCGCACCGCCCCGATGCTGCGCGCGCCCAGGCTTAGGGCTATCAGATACATGCCGTAACAGATTCCCAGCACGGGGATATCCAGGCGCAGGACCTCAGGGGCGAGCTTGGGCGCATCCTGCTCGTAGGCACTGGCCGGCCCGCCCGACAAGATCAGGCCGCGCGGGTTCAGGGCACAAATCTTTTCGAGCGGCAGGTCGTAGGGATGAATCTCGCAGTAGACCCCAGCTTCGCGCACCCGGCGGGCGATAAGCTGGGTGTACTGACTGCCAAAATCGAGGATCAGAATCATCGGGTTTGCGCAACCGCGCGCCTAATATAGCGAATCGAATTCGGCGGAGCGACTGCCACGGCTACTTTGTTCGCCCCACGCTGGCCGTGCTCCGCCCGCCACCGCGACGGCGGAACATCAGCCGCAGCGGCGTGCCGCGCAGCTCCAATGCGTCGCGGAAGCGATTTTCCAAAAAGCGCAGGTAATGGACCGGCAGATCACGCTCCAGATTGGAGAAAAACATCAGGCGCGGTGGCGCGCTGGCCACCTGGGTCACATACAACAGATTGAGCCGACGCCCTGCCACTACCGGCGCGTCCATCGCCTGCGTAGCCGCCGCCAAAATCTGATTGAGCCGCGCGGTCTGAAACTGGGCGCGATAGCTTTTACCCACCGCCAACGCGGTGGGTAAAAGCCGGGCTACGCCGTCGCCGGTTAGAGCCGAAGTGAAGAGCAGTGGCGCGCTCTCCAGAAAGCCGAACCGCTCGCGCAGGTCGCGGGTAAAGGCACCCTGACGGCGGCCAGCCGCTGCCGCCAAATCCCATTTGTTGACGACCACGATCAGGGCCCGGTCCTCGCGCTCCACCAAATGGGCCAACCGCGCATCCTGATCGGTTACTCCCTCGCTGGCATCGACCGTCAGCAGTAACACCTCGGCGCGTCGAATAGTCTCGATCGCGCGCCGCACCGCCTCCTGTTCGATTTCGCCCTCGATGCGAGCCGGGCGGCGGATTCCAGCCGTGTCGATCAGGAGAATCTCGCCATCGGGCAGCTTGATGCGGACGTCCAGCGGATCGCGGGTGGTGCCTGGGACTGCATCCACGATCGCGCGCGGCCCGCCGACCAGGCGATTGAGCAGCGAGGATTTCCCCGCGTTGGGCCGTCCCAACAAGGCCACGCGCAGGGCTGGCGCAGGCACCGATACCTGCTCGGCGGCAGGCAGGCACGCCACCACGGCGTCGAGCAACTCGGCGACCCCCGAGCCATGCGCGGCCGAAAGCGGGAAGATATTTTCCACCCCCAAGGCGTGAAATTCGCTAGCTTGCGCCCGCAGGCCGGCGACGTCCAGCTTGTTGACCGCCAGCAGCAGCGGCCGCCCCACTTCGCGGATCAGCCCTAGCGCTTCCTGGTCGGCCGCGTTCAAACCCGCCCGTCCGTCCACCACGAAAATCACCATCTCGGCGGCAGCCGCTGCGCGCAGGGCCTCGGCAACGACCCGCTCGGTCAATCCCTGGCGCTCGTTCAACTCCAAACCGCCGCTGTCAACCAAAGTAAATTTGCGCCCCTCGTGCTCAACCACTGCGGCGTTGAGATCGCGCGTAGTGCCCGGAATGGGACTGACGATGGCGCGCCGGTAATGGGCAATCCGATTGAACAGGGTCGATTTGCCGGCATTAGCCCGGCCCGCCAGCACCACCAGCGGCAACCCCGAGGTAAGTGCACCGACTGCGCCGCTGCTCCCTACGTTATTTGTCACGCATCCATCTTACCGTCCGCGCGCGCGGCCCGCGACCGCTCCCAACCGTTCAGCGGTTTGGTCCTCAGTACGGGTGTCTGCCGTCGCTCGAACAGTCGGAGCCGCGCGCGCCACAGATAAACCAAGCCTGGCTGTTGAGAAGCGAACCGGTCAGCCGAAACGGCGAAAAGCAGGTGCGCCGCAGCGCGAACTCCCGCCCGATGCGCTCGCGCAGGGTGCGCCAGTTAAAGCCCTTGTGGGTGTGAAAGGGGGGTAGCCCGGGCGCGTTGTCGTACAGCGGGCGGGCGATCGCGCCCCGCGCGGTTGCCAAAGTCATCCGAACCAACTCGCCGACGGTGTAGCGTTCGTTGTAGCGATAATCGCCCAGGTTCCGCCACCCGGCGACCCGCCGAATCATCTGCTTGAGGATCAGCGACGGTCCGATCTCGATCGGCACGCTGACCAGCAGGGTTCCGCTTGGTGCCAGCAACCGGCGTAAATCACTCAGCACCTCATTGATTTCACTTGCGCGGCAATGCTCCAGCACCTCCATGCAGGTGATCAGGTCAAAGCAGCTAGCAAGAGCGCGCAGCTCCTGGACAGTGGAAAAGCGCAGCCGAGGATAATCGGCGAAGCGACGGCGGCAATCCGCTACCTGGCCAGGCTCGTAATCGGCGCCGACCGCGTCTGGAAACAGGTCCACCACCTGGGCCATAAAGGTGCCGTCACCACATCCGTAATCCAGCAAGCGCGCACCGGCCCAGGGAGCGATCAGACGACGGGCCAGGAGAAAGCGCCCGCGATGGCTCAAGCGAATCGCAAAGCTGCGTGATCCAAGCTGCTTGTGCTCGTAGTGGCCGTGCTCGCGCATCACCCTGCCCCGTTTTGCATCGATGGCACGGGCGCGTGGTCGTGGCGCAACAGAAGCAACCCGTGACGGTAGTCCATGGTTAGCAGTGGCGTAAATCCCTTGGCGTCTCGATTCCGCACCCAAACTGCTCGTGGGATCAGGACATAGCCGGGTGGCAGCGAAGCCAGCGGTCCTGATTTAAGCGGCACCGTGCGCCGCAGATAAAAGCCCAAAGGTTCGATCGAGGCGTTGAAATCGAAGGCAAACAGCGGCTGGTCAGGCGCAACGACGCGATCAATTTGCAACGCCGCGCGTCGTAACGGATCCGCCGGTACAACCGCTTGTCCACGTAAGCTGGCAATCGGCCAGCGCAAGGCCTGAGCAAAGCTCATCTGGCTGTCGCAGTCGCGCACCTCGCGCCAAGGGATATAAAAGAAATTGCCGACGATCAGGCATCCACACAGGGTCGCGATCGCCGCCGTAGCCCATCGCCAACGTGGAGCTGCGACTCCCAGGGTCCACCACGCCAGCAAAATCGCGCTGGGTGGCCACAAAGGCAGCAGGTAGGATTTGCGCTTATAGGCAGCCAGTTCGAAAAATAATGCAGTAACGAACCAGAACAGCGCGAACAGCCGTACGCATTCCTTTCGGTTCGCCCCGCTTTCGCTGTCGCGCTTCTCAGGCCGGCGTGAGCGGATAAGCGCGGTAATGGCAGCCACCGGAATCAGCAGGCTGAGCGGCCCGGCGTTGAGCAGCAGCGGCTGCAGATAGTAATCGATCGGCATGAAGCCCAGGCTGCCGAAGAAGCGGCCGACGTTCTCGCTGCCAAGTTGGCGATCCAGAAAACTATAGCGGCGCCCAAACAAACAGATCGCATACCACGCGCAGGCCAGCGCCGCGCCTAAAAACAGCGGGCCGGGGCGCAGGAGGGCGAACAGCTCGCGGGCACGCCGCTCCATCAGCAGAAACAGCACTATGGTCGCGCCCGGTAACAGCGCACCCACGGGGCCCTTGGCCAGAACCCCCAAACCCAACGCGGCAGCGAGTAGATAATGGCGCCACAACTCGCTGAAACGTGGACGCGCCTGCTCCCGTGCCTTGATCCACCAGCAAAAGGCAAACAGCGAAAGCGCTTCGAAGAAGGTCAGCGTCATATCGACGCGACCAATCCGTCCCTGGCTGACGAATTGGTAGGACGACACTAGGATGAGGCCTGCCAGCAGCGCGCACGACCCGTCCAGAGCGGTGGCAGTAAAGCCGATCGTCAGCGCGACGGTCGCAATGGCGTAGAGGGCGGCGGGCAGGCGCAGGTTGAAGGCACTGATCCGATGAATTGCGGCCAGGTGGTCGATCGCCACGGCGCTCCAATGGAACAGCGGTGGCTTGTACATCGGCTCGCTGCCATTGTCCAAGGGGAAGAGCAGATGACCAGGCTCGACCATCTGTTGCAAGAACACGCCCTCTACCGCCTCGTTGACCCCGCACACGGGAGCGGCGCCCAGCCGATTTAGGGTGAGGATGGCGGCCAGCACGATCAAAGCCGCCGCCCCAAGCCAAGTCGAGGCTGATAACGAGGATTTCATTCGATCCAAAAGACTGGTTTGCGACGATAGTTCGGGGCCAGGGGTCCTTCCAAATGCGATCGAATCACCATAGCTCAACAGGCCAGGCCACGGGGAGATAGGGCCCGCGCCCACCGGCGGGCGCGGGCTAACCAATTGCGGTCGCTCAAGGCCGGGGCAGGATGTCGACCCGCTGCATCATTCCGATGTCCTCGTGCTGAAGGATGTGGCAGTGGATTACCAGTTGTCCCACTGTGATTGGATCGTAGTGTGTAACGAAGGTAATCGAACCGAAGGTGACATTCGGGTCGGTAATCGCCACCGGATTTTTGACCGTGGGCAGCGGGGTCGCGGCCGGTACGATAAAGCTGTCATGCCATTCGGGCACCGGCAGCGGAATCCCGTTGACTGCGGTCACCAGGAAGGGGTTTTGATGGATGTGGAAGACGTGGTCGGAGAATGAGCGATTGGTTACCGTCCATTGCTCGTAATTGCCAACATACATGTCGCTAAACAGGGGGGTATTGGGATCGAATAGGCCGCCTTTCTTGAAACCCACCAGCGGTTCGTTGGGATCAAGCGGCACGCTGGGCACGCCGGCATCGTCGGCATCGCGAATCATGTTGAGACTGTCGAAGGGCAACCCGCCCCAATAGGCCGCGTTGTACTGTTGGAAATAGTAGCCGCACACGGGTAGACGCTGACTGGGCTGGGCTTGATTGCCTCCAGCGTTGGTGCCGCACAGGTCGAAGGTCACGTGGCGTACGGCGTTGGGCGGCGTACTGGTCATCATACTGATACTGGGCAGTCCGGCGGGCGGTGGCAGCGGACCGTTGGGGAGTGCCATGTCCACCGGATAGCCGGTAACGACCACCGACGCCAGCGTGATTGGATAAGTGGGCGAGGGAAAATCACCGTCGATCCGAGCGATACGCTGGGCTGGAGCGATCCCTTGCGGGGTGACAGAAGCCAGGGTGGTTAGCGGATTGAGTGCCTGCAGCAGATAGGTGCCCGGAGCGCCCGCCTTGACCAGCACATCGGCGCGCTGACCGCTGCCCATCACGTAGGGCGTGCCCGCGGGCAGGGTTAGCATGCTGGGAATCGTGATCCCGTCATTAGCAATTACGTTGAGCGCGTGCCCTTGCAGCGCTACCAGCAAATTTTCCCCCGTCCCCGCATTAAGCATCCGCCAACGCTGCACCTCACCCGGATGCATATACAGCACGGGAGCAATCACTCCATTGGTGGTGAAATAGGTGTTGCTGGTAATGTAGGGGCTCCACAATCCATCGGCCTGCTGAGGCGTGGTCGAACCGAACTGGGCCGCGTTGGGATTGACATAGACCACCTGGCCATTGGGCAAAGTATGCAGCCCCTGGAAGACCATCGCGATGTCCTTGGCGGCCTGCACTTGCGGCACGTAATCCAGCGTCCCCGGACCACCCTTGACTATCAGCATCCCAGCCATCCCCGCCATCAGTTGAAAAGTCACCGCGCCATGGTCGTGCGGATGGTACCAAAAGGTTCCGGCGTGATGGTAGGTGGGAAGCGTAATCGTCACCTGATTGGTTGTGCCCGGATCCATCTGGCGATAGACGTTATCGCCGTTGCCCTCGGGCGAAACCTCCAGCCCATGGGTATGCAGATTGGTGGTGTAGGGCGCATGAGGAAAAGCACCTGCCCGCGTTACCGGCGGATTGGGCGGAAAGTCGTTGACCAGCGAAATATTCAGCGTATCACCAGGATTGACCACCAGAGTTGGACCAGGAATGGTGCCCTCGTAGGTCGGCCCCTGAATAAGCGCATCGCCGCCCGAGGTAGCGTTAACCAGCGCATTGGTTGCGATCTCGGCGTGAAGCGTAGTATTAAGCTGGCCCGCGGCTGATTGGCGCACCTGCGGCTGAGGAAAGCTGGGTAGGCTGTTGTTACTGTTGCTGCTGCTACTGCCGCCGCAAGCGATAATCAGACGAGTGACGGCAAGTATCGCCACGATTACCACCAGCCAAGCCAGCCGCCCGCTGCGCCAATTGAGCTTTGGTGCTATCTTGTTCAAATTGAGCTCCATTCAGATAGAACTTACAGCGAGCAACTGCTGTTGGCGCAGAATGGCCTAGAGTTTAAGACATGTCAAAGAAATTGCCTGGTTCGAATCGTGATCGCCCCTTTTTGACCAAGGCTGCCAACCAACTCGACGGTCGTTTTCGCCTTGCCGCCAACCGATTGGAAGCCGCTCAAGGGCGTTGGCTGTTGGCGATGCTGGTCTTGACCGCCCTTTCCGCCTGTCATTGGCGAGCGCCCGCCGGCGCCTATGACGCTTTCAATCGGGCCGACTGTCTACCCGCGCTCAAGATGCAGGATCAAAGCGGGCGCGAGTTAACGCTCGCCTCGCTCAAGGGCAAGCCGGTGCTGGTGGATTTCATTTATACGAGCTGCCCGGGTCCGTGTCTGACTCTGACCCAGAAAATGGCGCGCGTGGCCGCCCAGATGGCGCCGGCGCTGGGTCGGCGCTTTACTATGGTTTCGATCACCATCGACCCCGAGCACGACGGGCCCCATCAGCTCGCCCAATATGCCCGTCAGCAGGGCGCCCTGCAGCAGGGCTGGCTATTCCTGACTGCTTCACCGAAGACCGTGGATCAGCTGCTAGCCGATTTTCAGCTTCGCCGAGTGCGCCAAGCCGACGGTTCGGTGGCCCATCTTGCTGGGGTATTCATTCTAGGACCCGACGGCCGCGAGCGGCGCGAGTACGACGGCGAGGTAGTCACGGTGAGCACGATGGTCGGCGACATGCGCCGCATTCTGGGCGCGCGGAGCTAGGCCAGCTTAACAAGGAAGCCCATGCTACTGACCGGGGATACATTCCGTAGCGCGCGTGATCGCTCGTGCGCACGACGCGCGCGACGGTGACGTGCTGCACGCTCATATGGTAGCGCCAAAGTCACGGAGGTTGGGGCTGGCAGGAGCAGCCCTGTTCGCCCTGACCGCGACCGCGGCCGGATGCAACCGCGGGGGCGAACTGCGCGGTACGATCGTGACTGGCGATTTTGTCATTCCGGCAGGCACGACAATGACCGCGCAAGGCGACGTTACCATCGAAGCCTCGCACGAGATTCAAATCGCGGGCACGCTGTACGAAGATGGCACCGGCAACGTGGTTTTCCGCTCGCCCGTAGTCACGATCAGCGGCCAGGTTCGCAAACTGAGCACGCGCGTGGGATGGTGGCGGCAGGCCCGCTTCAGCGCCAGCACGATGCCCGCGCGTATCCGTCACGCCTTGGCGGTGCGCCTGGGATTGACGCCCAAGTACTGGCCGCGTGGCCAGCTTGATTGCTTCTCGCCGATCTTGGGACCGCCCGCCGACCAGCGTAGTACCCCCCGCTAGTTCTCATTCGGTCCCCTCCCCTGCGGGCCAAGGTCCTTTGCGTATAACTCCTACTGTAGCGGGTTCTGGCATGGGAGACATGCTTCAAAGTTACGTCTGCGGTGGAACAAAGGCGGCAGCGAGCCTCACCCATGGCAAATCACAATTAATGCGCCGCGGCGCTTGAAATCTCGCCCTGATCGGAAGCCGGAGCGCGCCCAGAAATCTCCGCGCCGGCGTGAGGAGAGAGTTTGAGAAAAGAGGGGATCGACACGGCGGCCATCACCACGACGGAAACGAAGCCCCAATCGATATCGCGAGCCGACAGCGCCCCGCCCCCGTGCATAGTCAGCGCCAAGCGCATCGTCAGCGCCGCGCCGGCCACGCCCAGGCTGGTGCAGACCTGCTGCGCCATGCTAGCCAGGGTGCTGGCGGCGCTCATGAGCGGATTGGGAATATCGGCGTAGGCCAGCGCGGTCAGGCCGGTGTATTGCAAAGAGCGAAAGAAGCCGCCGGCAAAGAGAATTATAATGATGGTTAGGTGACTAGTTGAAGCGGTAAACCACAGGCAGGCGGCCACCGAGACTGCGGAGACCAGGCCGTTAACCACCAGCACCGTGCGAAAGCCCCAGCGCCGCACGATCCGATGAGCGGCCATGCGCACCAGCAGCGAGCCCGCGGCGCTGGTAAAGGTCAGCATCCCCGAGGCAAACGGCGTCAGGCCGAAGCCAATTTGTAACAGCAGGGCGAGCACGAAGGGCATCGCCCCCACCCCCATCCGGTACAGGCCACCGCCTAGTGTCGCGATGGAAAAGGTTTTGATCTCGAACAGCCTTAAGTCGACGATTGGCGCCACGCGCCGGCGCGCGTGGTAAAAGTAGAGCACTACGCAGCCCAAGCCGCCGCCCAACACCGCCACCACCAGCGGCACAGGCACGATACCACGCCCCACTGTCTCCAGCCCGAAGACCAGGCCCGCCAGGCCCAAGCCGGTCAGGATAAAGCCCGGGAAGTCGAAGGGCGGGACCTTTTCCTCCAGGATGTGAGGCACGTAGGCGGTAACCAGAATCAAGCCAATGATGCAGACCGGGACGTTGATGAAGAAAATCCAGCGCCAGGAGTAATAGGTCACGATAAAGCCACCCAGCGGCGGCCCGATTACCGGACCAATCATCCAGGGGATGCTAAGGTAAGCCATCGCCTGGACCAGTTCGCTGCGCTCCACGGTCTTGAGCACCACCAGCCGCCCCACCGGTACCAGCATGGCACCGCCAAAGCCCTGTAGCATCCGCGCCATCACCAGTTGAATGAGCGAGTGGGATAGGCCGCACAATACGGAACCGACCGTGAAGATGATGATGGCGAGGCGAAAAACTTTGCGCGCCCCGTAGGTATCGGCGATCCAGCCGCTCAACGGCACGAATACCGCCAAGCTCAGGAGGTAAGAGGTAATCGCCAAGTTGAGCCGAATCGGATCTTCGTGCAGCGATTGCGCCATCACAGGCAGCGCGGTGGTGATAACCGTGGTGTCGAGCGCCTCCAGACACAACGCGCAGCCGATAATCAGGGCGATGAATAGGTTACTCTTGCCCTGGGGCTGCGTCTCGGCCGCGTCTGTGCGCAACGGTTGTTTCACGATCGGCTTGTGTCTAGTCGACTTTCCTTCAGTTCGCCCCAGCCTCGCACGCCGCGGCTGAGCGAAGCGTAAGCTTAGATGCGCGCCACGGCTAATCCGAACTGGCAGGGCAGCCCAGTATCCTAGCATCCGTCCAGCGGTCGAAGCATCGAGCGAGAAAAGTCTCGAAAAAGGCGACGGCCGCCCCTCGGGCCGCATGGTTTGGCGGTTTCGCTTAATCACCGGTCCTTCCCCCTTGCAGTCGTTGCCTATTCGCTGAGACACAGCGCGCGGGTTGGGGACTTTGCCGGGGACTGAAGCTGAGCTAAAGTCTTAGCGAGGCTAAATAAGCCGGCGCGATATCGATATCAGGCCGAGCTAAGATAAAGAGGGCGCGCGCAGCCGATGAGAACCTGGTTTCCCATACTGATAACCTTTTTGTTCGGCGGCTTGGTCGTTGGCGCGATGATCTCGATCAATCGCATTTTGGGGCCCAAACGGCCCGGCCGCATCAAATCCGAGGCCTTTGAATGCGGTAACCCGCCCAGCGGCAGCGCCTGGGGCCGCTTCTCGGTGCGCTTTTACCTGACTGCTATTCTCTTTCTAGTCTTCGACGTGGAAGTGGTCTTTTTCTATCCTTGGGCGGTAGAGCTCCGTTCGCTCGGACTGTTTGGCCTGGCCGAAGTGCTGGTCTTCGTGGCGATTCTGGTGGTCGGCCTGCTCTACGCCTGGGAGCGCGGCGCGCTGGATTGGGATTAGCACACGTGCGCGACCAGCGCGGCGCTACGAACGATTTTCGGACAGGAGTGGAAAGTGTTAGACCAGCTCTTGGATAAGATTAAGGGGCAGATCGGTGGCGAGTTGGCTTGCGAAGTCAGCCACGGCCAGGCGATCGTGACCGTCGAACGGGCCCGTGCGCGCGAGTTGTTCCATCGGCTGCGGACCGAACCCCAATTCGACTTCAACATGCTGATCGATCTGACCGCGGTGGACTGGCTAGGGCGCGAGCCACGCTTTGAGGTCATCTACCAGCTAAAGTCGCTAAGCCACAACCTGCGCTTACGCGTCAAGGTGCCCATCGCGAGCGACGACGCCTGGGTCGACAGCATGATCGATGAATGGAAGTCGGCGGACTGGCTGGAGCGGGAATGCTACGACATGTTCGGCATCCAGTTCAAAGGCCATCCCGACCTGCGCCGCATCCTGCTTTACGACAGTTTTCAAGGCCATCCACTGCGCAAGGATTACCCCTATAACCGCCGCCAACCGATCGTGCCCGAAGTCGATCCCATCGCGACTCCGCTTCCGCCCTCGCGCTAATCAAGGAGACTCCACAAATCATGGCTTTACCCGCACGCTGGAGCCGCCCGCTGGCGGTCAGTGACACGGCCGACGAAGTGATGGAGTTGCAGATGGGTCCCTCCCATCCGGCTTCGCACGGGACCATCAAATTCAACCTCAAGCTGGACGGCGAACGGATCATGGATTGCGACGTCGAGGTCGGCTATCTCCATCGCGGCTTCGAGAAGATGTGCGAACAGGGTACCTGGACCCAGGTCTTTCCCTACACTGATCGCCTCAACTACTCCTCCTCCTGCATCAACAACGTCGGCTTCGCCCTGACCGTGGAGCGGCTGCTCGATATAGAGGCGCCGGCGCGATGTCAGTACGCGCGAATGATAATGAGCGAGGTGGCGCGCATCGCCGACCACCTCACCTGCCTGGGGATGGCGGCGGGCGAAGTCGGGGCCCAAACCGTTATGTTCTACACCCTGGAGGCGCGCGAACTACTCTACGACCTGATTGAAGCGGTAACCGGGGCGCGGCTGACCGTGACCTGGTGCCGAATTGGCGGAATCGCCCACGACCTGCCCGCCGATTTTGCGCAGCGCGTGGCAGTCTGTTTCAAGCATTTGGACGCCGTACTCTCCGATTGCGACAAACTGCTGTCGCGCAATCGAGTGTTCATCGATCGGATGTGTGGGGTGGGCGCGCTACCGCGCGAAGATGTGATTTCCTACGGCCTCACCGGTCCGCTGCTGCGGGCCAGCGGGGTGGCTTACGATGTGCGCAAGGCCGACCCCTATCTGTTTTACGACCGCACCGAGTTCGAGCTGCCGTTGGGCGAGCATGGCGACAACTACGACCGCTTCAACGTACGTTTCCAGGAGATGCTGCAGAGTAAGCGGATTATCGAGCAGGCCTTGCGGCAAATTCCCGAAGGGCCGGTGACGATCACCGACCATCGCTACGTGCTGCCCGCCAAGGATCGGGTTTACAACTCGATCGAGGGGCTGATGAACCATTTCAAGCTGATCATAGAGGGAATCAAAATCCCCGCCGGCGAAGCCTACGGAGCGGTGGAAGGCGCCAACGGCGAGCTAGGCTTCTATGTGGTCAGCGACGGCAGCGGCCGACCCTACCGGGTGCGTGTGCGCCCCCCCTGCTACCTGGCGATGGGCGCGCTGAACAAGATGCTGATCGGGCGGATGATCGCCGACGTCATAACTACTTTCGGTATGATCAACATGATCGGCGGCGAATGCGACCGCTAATCAAGCCGGTGTTAGTGTAACGACGGGAGCCGGGAAACAATTGCCGGGCCTGCCGGATCGATTCAGGAGCCAACCGCGGCCAGCGACAGGTGAGTCTGCGCGGCGATACGCCGCACAAAATCGATAAGCTCCAGAGCGACGCGCTCCCGCTCGGTATCGACCGAGACGACATGGTAGCTCTCGCCCAGCACCACCAGCCGTTTGTTGCGCGTCCCCACGCTGCCCATCACCAGATCCACGTTTTGAGCAAACGGACAAACGTGATCGTTGCGGCTATGGATCAACAGCACCGGCTGCACCAGCCGTGACAGCCGTGGCCGTACCTGAGCGGCAAGCTGGCTCAGGCTGAGAGCTGCCCCCAGCGGCATCAATTCCATACTCGGATGGATCTGGCGCGCGGCGCCGTCATGAATGTCGGCTCCGGCGCTATGCAGGTATATTCGGCTCGCCCATGGTCCGGCTTGACCGATGAAGTAAAGAGCCAACCGCTGCCATCGCGGCAACAAAAACGCAGGCGCAAGCAGCGCCACGGCGCTGACCGCGGCGCGCTGTTCGATGGCCAAGCGGGCGGCCAGTACCGCGCCGGCGGATTGTCCAACTACCACGATCGGGTCGCCAAAACCGCGCAACCGCTCGCATCCTTGGACCACGCTCTGGTACCAGTTGTGATGGTTGGTGGCACCCAGAACTTGGGGCGACTGGCCGTGGCCGGCCAGCCGCACCCCCAGGCAGCGTAACCCGGCGGCGCTTAGCCGCTCTCCCAGATGGCGCATCTCATAGGGGGTGCCCGTCAAGCCGTGAATGAGCAGCACACTTGCTTGAGAGCCGGGGAAAAAGAACTCCGAAGTGTCGGCATTTAAGGGTTCTGGTGGCGGCTCGTTATCGTCCTTGTCTATCGCTGGCATGAATAGCTCTATTTTCCTACAGATAACAATTAGGACTGGCTGGGCGCGTTGCTCAACGCGTTGGGATCAATGGTAATGCGGGCTTGGCTCTTGAGACCGTCGACGTAACTCAGCCATGCCTGATTGCGCATCGTTTCCAGCATCTGCTCCTCGAAATGAGGCTTTGCCTTCTGCCATTCGGCCAAGGTAGGCGCCGTGGCGCTGTCGACCCGCACAAGGTAGCAATTACCGTCATTGGTCAGTACTTGGCGGATAAGCTCGGGCAGCTTAGTCGGGACACCGATAGCCTCGTTGAGGCTGGAAAAATCACCGATCGTAGGCACGTTGGTGCTGGAGCGGTCGAACTGTCCGGTGTGCCGCACGCTCAGATTGTTGGCACGCGCCACGACCTCCAGGTCGGATGGGTTCTTAATCCGTGTCAGTAGCTTGAGGGCTTGTGCGCGCGCCATTTCTTCGGCTTGGCGTTGAACCACCGCGTCGCGCACCTGCTCCGTAATTTTGGCAAGTGGCGGCACATGCGCGGGCACCCGTTTGATTACCTGGAGGAGAAAGTTGCCGTTGTTGTCGGTGCGAGCCGAGCCGATTTCGCCTTGGCTCAGCTTAAAGGCCGCATCGGATAGCTGGTTATCGATCCCTAAATCACCGATCGATTCATTGGCCGCAAAGGGCGTAGTTTGCACCACGGTCAGCCCGCGCTTGGCGGCGATTTGCTTCAGCGTCAAATTCTGGTTGAGCGCAGCCGCCAAGTCGGCATGCATGTCGGCATCGGCTTCATCTCGAGCTTCGTCCTGGCGGATTTGGTCGATTATCTGTTGGCGTACCTTGGCCAAAGGATCGGTGCGGGCAGGTTCAACCTGTTCCACCTCGATGATATGGTAACCGAAGCCAGTGGCGACCACGCCGCTCAATTGCCCAGGTTTGAGCGCGAAGGCAGCGTCTTCAAATGGCTTGACCATCTGGCCGCGTACGAAAAAGCCCAGCTCGCCTCCATGACGGTTGGTGCCGACATCGTCGGAGTCCTTGTTGGCCAGAGTGGCAAAATCGGCACCCGCCTTGAGCTTGGCCAGGATTTTTTCGGCTTTGGCACGAGCCTGGGCGCGCACTGCAGGCGAGGCATTCGGCGCCACCGCGATCAGGATATGGCGGGCGCGCACCCGTTCTGGATAGCTGAACATCGTTTCGCGGTTGTGCTGGTAAAAATCTTGAATCTGTTTGTCGGTGGGAGTGATTCGCTTCGCCAGTTTATCGGGCTGATAGCGAATATAGGCGATGGCAACTTGCTCAGGTTGCCGAAACATCTGGCTGTTCTGCTTATAGAACTGGTTGATCTGCTGATTGGTGGGGTTAATTTTGGAAAGGAAGTCCGCCGCTGGTAACTCCAGGTAGGAGAGCTGGAGTTCCTGATGCTCCTGGTCGTAGGCCTGGCGTGCCTGGGCCTCGCTCACGTTGATGCCCTGGCCAATCATGTTCCGGACCAACTGCTCGGTCAGGTCGGTCCGGGTCATTTCCTCGAATTCCGCCGGCTCCAGATCGCTCTCGCGCAGCACCGCCTCGTAGGTAAGCAGGTCAAAACGGCCGTCGCGCTGGAAATTGCGATTGGTCTCGATAAACGCGCGCAAGTCGGCATCGCTGACTCGCAAGCCCAGGCGTTTGGCTTGGCGCAGTACCAGTTGGCGCTCGATTATCCGCTCCAGGGCCATCTCGTTGATATTAAGTCGGCGTAGGAACTCGGCGGCCTGCGCGCCGTACATGTTGGTCAGCGAGCGGCGCAGCTCCTGCGATTCGCGGTCGAGCTGGTCGGCCAGGATCCGTTGTCCGTCCACCGTAGCCACGGGATGGACCTGGTTGAACAGGCCGGTGCCGATACCCCAAAAAACGAAAACCACGGTGATTACGCCTAGGACGATCCGGATCGTCCACGAGTAGGCGTGCTTGCGCATTAGGTTCAGCATCTCGCTTTGGATCTTAACGAAATCGCCTTGATTTTCGCAATCACCCCACCCTGGGGTGTTTTCGGCCCATTCTTGGGACACCGTGGTGACTCAAGGCCTCGCTCGCGCCTTGCTTCCGACCAATTATCTTTGTTAGCTATTGGCACGGCGAGTCTATGTTGGGCTTGACCTGACCCCAGGTTGGTAACGGTCCACACCGGGCGTTAGCAACAGGCGGGCCAAGCGGCTAGACTCGTACGACCTGAAGACGGTTTTATCATAGCACAGGTCGCGGGAGGCAAGGGCGGAAGGCGGTGGTGTTCAATTCAATCCTGGGCTGGTTTTCGAACGATCTGGCGATCGATCTGGGCACTGCCAACACCCTGATTTATGTTAAGGGCGAGGGCATCGTATGTAACGAACCCTCGGTGGTAGCGGTACAGAAGGACACCCGCAACGCGCGCCGGGTGCTAGCGATCGGGGCCGAGGCCAAGCGGATGTTGGGGCGCACACCCGGCTCGATAATCGCGATCCGGCCGTTGAAAGACGGGGTGATCGCGGATTTCGAAATTACCGAAAACATGCTGCGCTATTTCATCCAGAAGATTCACAACCGCAAAACTTTAGTGCGGCCGCGAATCGTTATCTGTGTCCCCTTCGGCATCACCGCGGTGGAAAAGCGCGCGGTGCGCGAGTCGGCCGAATCCGCCGGCGCGCGCGAGGTCTATCTGATCGAAGAACCGATGGCGGCAGCGATCGGCGCCGGCCTGCCCATCACCGAGCCAGCCGGCAACATGATTGTCGATATTGGCGGCGGAACCACGGAGGTGGCCGTGATCTCGCTCTCGGGAGTGGTCTTTTCGCGCTCGGTGCGGGTGGCAGGCGACAAGATGGACGAGGCTATCATCCAGCACATCAAGCGCAAGTATAACCTTCTCATCGGCGAGCGCACTGCCGAGCTTATCAAAATCACCATCGGGTCAGCCTACCCTGGCAATGAAATCCAGACCATGGAAATCAAGGGGCGTGACTTGGTGGCCGGAGTACCTAAAACCATCGAAATCACCGACGAAGAAATTCGCGAGGCCCTGATGGAACCGGTCCACCAAGTGGTCGAATCAGTGCGGATTGCGCTGGAACGCACCCCACCCGAACTGGCCTCCGACATCGTCGATAAGGGCATCGTCCTGGCCGGCGGTGGCTCGCTTTTACGCAACCTTGACGTCCTGCTGCGCGAGGAAACCGGATTGCCAGTCACCCTAGCCGACGATCCGCTGACCGCAGTGGTGATGGGTGCGGGCAAGGTACTTGATGAACTCACGCTGCTGCGCGATGTTACGGTGGACTAAAGCGACGTGCTGAACTGGCCGGCCGCACGGCCGGTGGTGCGCCGGGCGCAAGCAGCTAAAGCTGGCGGCCAGCTGAATGCAAGATTCAAAGGGCAGCTTTCTGCGCCGTAACCGGGTCGTCCTCGCCGGCGGGATCCTATTGCTGTTGGCTGCCCATCTCGTCTCCAGCGAGGTGCGCCAGGGCGATTTTCTGGCCAGGCCTCAGGCCGCCGCCCTGCAAGCGATGCGCCCGATCGCCGACACCTTCAGCCGCGCCACCTGGAGCGCGCGAGACCTGCTCAACCACTACCTGTGGCTGACCTCAGTGGCGCGCGACAATGAGCGCCTACGGCAAGCCGTGGCCTCGATGCCGGCTTTGCAGACCCGACTGGCCGAATTACAGCGCCAGAACCAGCAACTGGCCGAATTGCTCGACCTCAAAGACGCTTTACAATTGACCACGGTGGGCGCGGCGGTGATCGGCAGCGACGCGACCGGCTTGTCCCGCAGCCTGATCATCAATCAGGGCACCCAGGCCGGGGTGCAGCCTGGGATGGGAGTGATTTCCGTGGCCGGCGCGGTGGGCAAGGTTCTCATCAGCGGCACCTCGGTGGCCCGCGTCCTACTGCTATCCGATCATAATTGCGCCATCGACGTCTTCGACCAGCGCTCGCGCGCGCGCGGAATCGTCTCGGGCCTAGTCGATGACGGGGTGGTGATGCGCTACGTCGAGCGCACGCAGGATATCCAGTTGGGCGATACCCTGGTCACCTCCGGTCTGGACGGGTCTTTTCCCCGCGGCGTGCTGGTGGGGTATGTGCGCGCCCTGGTCCGTAAAGGACCCGGCTTGTTCATCAATGTGGCGGTGCGCCCAGCAGTCGATTTCCGCACCCTGGAACGAGTCTTGGTCATCACTCAAAGCCCGCCCCATTTGGACGACCCTACTCAGGATTAGGTCGGAGCGTGCGCTTGACGCTACTCTACACCGTGGCCACGGTGCTGGCGCTATGGCTGCAAATCGACTTGCTGCGGTGGCTGCCACTGGGGCCTCTGGTACCCGACCTGGCCGTTATCCTGGTGGTCGACCTTGGCCTGCGCCAGCACGACGCTATGGCGCCACTGCTGGCATTTGCGATAGGCTACGCGCTGGACGCCTTCTCGGGCGCCCAATTGGGCCTCAACGCCCTGTCCCTTACCCTGGTTTATCTGCTGATCTATGAGCTAGCGCGCCATGCCTGGATCCTGGGTCCGGTGGTCGAGCCCTTGTTGGTGGGAGTGGCGACGATGCTGCATAGTCTGTGCGTGCTGGCGCTGAGCAACGGACTGGCGTTGCTATGGCCACCACCCGCGCGCTTGCTCCATGCCACCCTCCTGCAAGGGCTTATCGGGATTCTGCTGGCCCCGCTGGCCTTTCGGCTGTTGGGGCGATGTCGCCGGCTACTACGATTGCCTGTTCATGTAGCACAGGAATAAGTTGGGATAGAGACTAGCGCAAATGGCAATCCTTGGCGGTAATGGCACCAGGCTGGCTGTCCCCAAGCTTGAGCCGCGGCTGACCTTTTTAGCGCTCTTCATGATGCTGGTGTTGGGCGGCGTCGCCCTGCGGCTATACAATTTGCAGATCATCCACAGCCAGCAGATGCGCGAGCTGGCCAACCGCAATCGAATCCGCAATCGGCGCATGCCCGCCTCACGCGGCCTAGTGTACGACCGGCGCCATCGCCTGCTGGTCGACACCCGCCCCTCCTTCGACGCCCTGGTCGTGCCGGAGGACGCACAGGATATTTCCACCACCATCGAAAATTTGCAGCGCTACTTGGGCGACACCAGTATCGCCGACACCTTGGGCGCGGCCGAGGATCAGGGCCGGCCGGCCTTCGAGCCGGTGGTGGTCAAAGAGCGGCTTAACTGGGACCAGGTAGTTGCGGTGGAAGCTCATCAACTGCAGCTGCCCGGGGTCAGTATCCAGGTTACCCCGCGCCGCCGCTATCTCTATGGCCCTCTGGCCGCCCATCTTTTGGGCTATGTGGGCGAGGTCAGCTTGCAGGAACTCAAGGGGCTGCCCGGCTATCACATGGGCGACGATATCGGAAAATTTGGCCTGGAGCGCGGGATGGAGGGGCTATTGCGCGGGGTGGCCGGAGACCAAGAGATCGAGGTCGACGCCGTCGGGCGCCGCTTGCGTATCCTCAACGAAAAACCCGAGCAGCCCGGAGCCAGCGTCATCCTAACCCTCGATCTGGACTTGCAGCAGACTGCCGAGGAAGCGCTGGGGAATCGCGTGGGCGCGGTGGTGGCGCTGGATCCCAACAGCGGCGCAGTACTGGCGATGGCCAGCCATCCCAGCTTCGATCCCAATGAGTTCGCGGCCGGGCTGAGCAGCGCGCAATGGCGCAAAATCACGACCGATCCGAGCCATCCGTTGGAAAATCGGGTCATTCAAGGAGTCTATCCGCCCGGCTCGACCTTCAAGCTGGTCGATACCATCGCCGGTTTACAGGACCATCTGCTCAACGCCTCGACCAATTTCTACTGCGCGGGCGGTTTATGGTTCGGCAACCGTGAGTATCGCTGCTGGCGCAAGCAGGGGCATGGCGATATCAGTTTGGTACGCGCCATCGTGGAATCTTGCGACGTGTTCTTCTACCAGGCAGGCCAGCGCCTGGGCGTAGATCGGATCGCGGCCTGGGCCCATCGCTTAGGATTGGGTGAAGACACTGGCATCGCACTAGCTCACGAACGTGCGGGAACCATCCCCTCTAGCCAATGGAAGTATCAACGCTTCCACGAGCGCTGGTACCCAGCCGAGACGCTCTCGGTGGCGATCGGCCAGGGCTATGTCGGCGCCACCCCCCTCCAAATGGCGCAACTGGCCGCGGAAATCGCCGCCAACGGGGTTCGCTATCGCCCCTATTTCGTGCAGGCGGTCGAAGGGCTGGATGGTCGCGTGATTCAGACCACCACCCCGCAGGTCGAAAGCCGCATCCCATTGGACGCGACCCAAAACGCGCTACTGCGCGAAGCTATGTGCGGGGTGGTCAACAACCCCGACGGCACCGGTCATGCCGCGCGCCTGCCCGGTATTGTGGTGTGCGGCAAGACCGGAAGCGCGCAGGTCGTCAAGGAAGCAGCCGGTGCACGCACCGACGCCAAGCATCAACCCGAGCGCTTTCGCGACCACGCCTGGTTTATCGCATTCGCACCGCGCGATAATCCGCAAATCGCCGTCGCCTGTCTAATCGAACATGGCGGCCATGGCGGCAGCGCGGCGGGTCCGGTAGTCAAGGCCGTGCTCCAGAAGTATTTCGAACTCTATCCGCCCGCTCAGACTCCCACGGGCCCTACCCTGTCGCCGGTAAGCGCCCATTCGCAACCGAGCGTGCCGGCCGAACAGAGCGAGTAAGCGATGCGCGTAGGGATCGACCGACGGCTGATTTACCATTTTGACTGGTTAGTCTTCTTCCTCACCTTAGCAATCGCGATGGTGGGTCTAATCAGTGTGGTCAGCGCCTCGCAGAGCGAGCATCACTCCTTTCATGCCCTGATTCTGCGACAGGCTATCTGGATGACGGCCGGCGGCGTCGCAATGTTCGCGGTAGTGATGTTCGACTATCGCGCCTTGGCTAGCTATGCCTACCCGGCCTACCTGCTGGTGGTTGGTCTCCTGGTCGCGGTCAGCGCCATCGGTCAGGCCACCGGCGGTTCGCGGCGCTGGCTTAACCTGGGCTTGTTCACCCTGGAGCCTTCCGAACTGGCCAAGCTGGCCCTCATCCTCGTGCTGGTGCGCTACCTGCGCGAGGAACCGCCGGCGGGAGGGATGCGTCTGCGTCACCTGATCGTGCCTGGCCTGCTCTTCGCTGTTCCCGCTGGCCTGGTACTGAAAGAACCTGACCTGGGCACGATGCTGACCCTGGCCCTGATCTTTGCCACCATTATCTTCGTCGCCGGGCTCAATCTGCGCACGATGGCGATACTGATGCTGGCGATGGGACTGGCGGCACCGCTGGCCTGGCACGTGCTCAAGCCCTACCAGCGCCAGCGGGTGGTCAGCTTTCTTAATCCTCAGTCCGATCCTCTGGGCGCCGGCTACCACGTAATCCAGTCGGAAATCGCAGTGGGTTCGGGCGGCTCGTGGGGCAAGGGGTTTTTAAAAGGAACTCAAGCGCGCTTGAATTTTCTTCCCGAACAGACCACCGATTTTATTTTCTCGGTCTATGCCGAGGAGTTCGGCTTTGCCGGTGCTAGCCTCCTGCTGGCACTGTACGCAGGATTAGTGGGGCGCGGGCTCTGGATCGCGCGCCATGCCCGTGATCGCTTCGGCGCGCTGCTTGCCTTGGGCCTGACCGCCATGATGTTCTGGGAGGCCACCATCAATATCGGGATGGCCACCGGGGTGCTGCCGGTAGTGGGTATTCCGTTGCCGCTGGTCAGCTACGGGGGCTCGTCGTTAATCGTATTGATGGCCGCGATGGGCCTCCTGATCAGCATCAATACCCGCCGCTACCTGTTCTGACTCGCTCCCTGCGTCCGCCGCCCGCGTCCTTCTTTGGCTGCAGCAGTATGAGTGTCACCCTTATTAAAAGCCCTTCCTGCTATGGTCCGGCGGTGGGCGTGGGAAACGGGCAAATAGCCGTGGTTGGGACTACCGAAGGCGTCGGCGTTGGCGCGCTGGGTGTAGGTAGCGGCGAGGCCAACAGGGCGCAGCTTTGGGGCGGCTGGGTGACTGGCGCATTGCAATCGGTCGTGGCAGGCGTGGGCGCGGCCACGCTGATTATTGCGTTTTTGGAGGGCGCATTGACGAAGTCGAACAGATCGGACAGATCACTCATCGCGGCGTCGCGCCGGTTCAGATGCTTGCCACCCAAAAAGCGCTCCTCGATCAGACGCAAGATCGAGGTGTGGTCGCCCACCACATGAGAGACATAGCTGGGCTTGGCGAAGGGCGAAATCGCGATCAGCGGCACCCGGAAACCCAGTTGATTGAAGTCCGCGGGCGCCTGTCCGGCTTGCAGATAGCCGCTTAACTTGACCCGCTGCTGCAGGCTGGCCGAGCAGTTGGCACCGCCGCCGGGAATTTCCGAACCGCCCGCCGGATTGGATTTATCGGCGCACAGGCCTGGCGGAATACCGTCGGGCGAGGGCGCGAACGGCGGGGTCGCATGATCGTAATAGCCGCCGCCTTCGTCGTAAGTCAGAAACAGGACCGAGTCCTTCCAGCATGGCCCGTCGCGCAGGTCGTTGATGATAACCGAGGCGTCATACTGACCCGCGCGTACGTCATCGGTGCCGTGCTCGGTATGGTAGAGGCTGACGTAAGTGACTGGCGGCAGATTACATTGGCCGCCATTGGCACCCGTAACCGCGGCCCATTGGGGATAAAGCTGACCACTGGAGGGTTGGGTGAGGTGCACGTAGTTGGGAAAATTGCCGTAGCGGAACAACTGCGCGTAAGGCACCGGCGGAGTCCCGATGGCGTCGCATTCATAGAATTCGTTCCACCCCTGGTTGGCCTCGTCGAGCAAGTCGAAGATGCTGCCCGTAATCGGCTGGTAGCCCGGCGGTCCGTTGGTGTAGTCATCTGGCGTATTAGTGGTGTCGTGACCGAAGGAGGTCGCCGCCATTGCGTACATTCGATCTGGCAGAGTCGGTCCCACCAGCGAAGCGAATTGGCGATCGCTGATCGCAAAAGTTTGGGCTAACGCATAGTAATAGGGTAGGTCCCGAGCATCGTAATAATCCATCACCTCCGAGGCGTTCTGGTTCCAGGCCACGAAGCCATTTCCCAGGATCGTAGTCGAATTGGGATCGCAGTAATTCGCCTTGAAGTGCATGTCTACCCATTCGTGAGATGGATCGATCCCATTGCCGCATTCGTCGGGCATGTGCTGGGCAGTCACGAGCTGGGCCGAAGAGTTGTAGTTGGAATTGCTGCAGACCAACCCGCTGGCGGTGGTTCCGCTGCAACTTAAACCGTCCACGCATTGGCTGTCGTTGGCGGGACATCCCACTTGCGGGTTGGCCGGAGCGTGGTAGGGGCTACCCTGTACGTAGGGCAAAGTACCCAGATAATTGTCGAAGGAGTGATTCTCCTGCATGAAGATGATGATGTGATTGACGTTGCCCAAACCGGCGGGAGTAGGGGCCGGACTGGGAGTCGGTGAGGGGCTGGTGGTCGCCGTCGGAGTGACAGTGGATGAGCCGCTGCCCGAGCGGCCGCAGCCTTGAATGCTCGGCAATAATAGCCCCAGCACCCCAAGCGCCAGGTAAAGTCGCGCAATGCGCCGACCGCGCCGAGCGAATATTGCCCCACGACGATCAACCTTAGCCACCGAGCTTGACCCTTCCTTCATCTTTGAGCCCGCGAGCGCGCCGGAGGTAGCGGCCCAACCGCACCCCCCGCGGTCGCGGCCGCGCTCATCCACCTGGCGTCTTACTTGACTAGTTGTACAGTTCCCAAAAGACTCGGTAACCCCTGAACCGGCACCGCGCCCCCACTGTTGACTAGTGTCACTGCCGATACCACTTGGGTCGAGCTGGTGAGCACGGTTGGACTATTGCTGCCGCTGCTGGTGCAGGCCACTTGGCTTACTGCCAGTGCCAAAAGCATCAAGGCCAACAGTGCGATACGCCTCCGCAGCGTAGCAGGCATTCCAATTAGCATCAGACCAGGCGTTAGCATTAGCGCGGCCAATAGCATACTCGCGTGATCGCCGGGCGACGTCCCGACGAGCATCAGGCCGGCCATGCGCACCGCGCCACCCCCGAGTGCTACGTTAGAGATCAGGGTACCGCTTAGTGTGAAGAGTGCAGTTGCACCTGCGGGTAGGACAGGCACGGGGGTGAAGCTGAAGTTGGTAACTGTTCCCAAGGTGCCTGACGTTGCGGTTTGCTGCGTGCCACCTATGGTGACGGTCAATTTCAAGGCCGAAAACAGCCCCGGGTTGCTGATTTGCAACTGTATTGCCTGCAGCGACTCCGGAGTGGAAGAGCTGTTGGTGACCCTCAGTGCACCTGCCGCTATGTTTTGCCCGGCCACACCCTGGCTTGTCACCGGTACCGAAGTGGCTTGCGCCCCCGGCGTGGGTGTGGGCGGCGGAGTCGCCGTGGGAATAACGGTAGCGGTGGTTGTGGGTATCGCCGTAGCCGTAGCGGTGGGAACGACGGAGGGGCTGGACGTAGGTGCGGCGGTGGGAGTCGCCGTAGGCGCCGCGGTGGGGGTAGCTGTAGGCGTCGCTCCGGTTACTACTTGCGAGAAATAGGCCACGAAGCTGCCCACGTTGGGAGAGCCCCAGCCGCTGGCCAGATCGAAGCCGGGCTGGGCGTTGTACCCGGTTGCCCCGTTATAGGCGTTACTGCCCTGTGTAATGTCAAAGATCCCGGTGATCGAGGTGCCGCTGCCCGCCGCCCCGTAAAGCAACGGATTGATATTTCCCAGGCGCGGCAGGTTGGCGGCCTGCGCGATAAGGCGCGACATCCCCGCCAGCATCGGCGTGGCAATACTGGTGCCACCAGTTTCATGAAGATGGGCGCCAGTGCCGTCGCCGTAATCCACATAGATGTAAAATCCGGGCGCAATCTCGCTGGCCCCGAAAACCAGATCGGGCAACAACCGCATATTGGAGGTATAACCGAGCTGGTTCTGCACGTTGGTTTGCCAAGGCGGGAGCGCGAAGATCGCGCTGATGCCTCCCCCGCCAGCGCCGTTTTGACCGTCGTTACCCCACACCGATTCCATCGCCGGTCCGGGTCCCTGCACGCTGGTGTTGTTGCCGTTGGAATCGTAAGTCGGGGTGAATTGGCTGCCGCCCACGGCCACTACGTTGGGACTGCCCCCGATCGCGCTGGCGTTATTGCTAGTGCCTACGTCGCACACCAGGTTACCGCTCTCGATCCGCAGCGCTTCGGCCGCCGCTCCCTTGTCTCCCGCTGCCTCGAAGAAGGTCTGGCCCTGGGCGGCCGCCTGCTGAAACACCTCGTCCATGGCGTGGTAGTAGCCACCATCCTGCTGATTGCAGCCCGGACCGATACTGGAGCTGATAACGCCGCAAACATTGTCGTTGACCGGGGCCAGGAAGGCCTGCACCAGATCGACATTGCCGCCGAACTCATAGACCCGTTGCGGCGTTTGCGGCGCTAGCGTGTGCGACCATTCGATATCCAGCGAAACTTCACCCGCTCCACACCCTTGGCTGACCGTCGAATTCTGCACCGGAACTCGAATTGGCAAGGTGTTCGGCAAGCCATAAGAGGTAGCGAATTCGCTAAAGGCATCGTCGCCAAAATCCACCGAGGCAATTATCGCGATGCAGTCGGGAGCTTGGGTCCCCTGGTTATGGTTCAGCACCACATTAGCATTGTAATAGGTGTACAAGTCGGCAGGCTTGAAGTGATAAACGCCGGGGCTGGGCACCGGAGTTGGTGCGGACCCGCTGCAGGTCGGAGTCGGCGAGGGAGTCGCGGTGGTGGTGGGATTGAGAATATTGTCCTGGGCGTATCCGGCCTCATTCGACGACGTCGCCGCAGCGGCAGGCACCCGCACGTTGTCCCCATACACGATGCTTCCGGTCAGATTGTTGGCACTGCCAAGGTTGTCCAGCCCTTCGATAAATGCGATCAAGCCCTGGAATTGTGAAGGCACCGAGGGATCGGCAGTGTTTTCATAAAAACTCACACCGCTGGGATTAAGCCCGATTGCGGTCGATTTGATCAGCGTCACCCCAAAAGCCGCTTCGACCTGCCCCGCCGTGCCCGAAAACGACACCGCCAGCGAATTGGCGATTGGCGGGGTTACGGTAAATCCCTGGCTGCTCAGCCAGGTCGTAAGCGCGCTTATCTGGCTCGTCGTTGGATAATAGGTCGCCTGGAACTGCGAGCTGCTCAACCATTGATGGAATTGAACGCTGCTCGGCGTTTGCAAATTGGTCAACAGGGTCTGCAGTTGCGCTGAGTTTTGCAGGGCCAAAAAGATAGTGAGGTTAAGCGTCCTGGTCGAAGTTATCGGCGCTTGCGGCGAGGGAAGCTGAAAGGCGGGGTGGTTGTTGGGAATCGTAACGGTCTGAGCCTGGACCGAATCCATGCTCAACAGCAGAACCGACCCGAAAATGACCAAAGCTGCGGCAACACGAACTTTCAAGTGAAGCTCCCTTCTCGTCGCTCACGGTCGAACGCAAAATCATGCGCGACAAAAAAAAGTAGAGTATTAAAAAATTTTCGCCAGTCAAGTTAGATTAGATAAGTGTTTATATTTTTTGCTGGCGTCTGGAGGCTTCTGCTGGCTTGGAAATGACTTATCTCGCGAAGACGATTCATGCCCTTCCTCTCGAATCGTCAAGCGACGGTGAGTCGCAGTTCAGCCAAAGAGTAAAGCTAAGGCCGTTATGGCGCTCATTAAATTGCACTAAAACGATACAGCTTGCGACACTTAACTGGTCGTTTTTGACGCAGAGGTTCCTTTCCAGACACTAGTTGTCCAAAGCTGGAACTGCCGTTTCCTGACTAAAGCCCATATAAATTTAGTTTATCCTTTTCTTTCTTTCTTCGCCCCATCTCATCCCACGCCTGTTTTATTGGCATAGAACCTGCGCCAGCCGATCACCGGAGCGATGGCCCCGACGCTTGACCACCGGCTCATCGCATTCATTCTGCCTGCTCCCCGGCCTTGCCCTGGAGCAGAAGGCGCAAAAGTCGGCTTGTTCACCCGGCCGGGAAAGGTCTGGAGCGTGAGCGAGAGGTCGATTTGGCGGCACTTTTCAAGCGTGGTGATCGGGGTAGCGCTGTGCGGGACAATTTCGACCCTGGGGCAAGGGTGTAGCGGCGGCGGCGCAGGTGGCACGACCAGCCCAGGAGCAGCGGGAGGGAACGGACTGGCGATCCTGCCGTCGCCAACCGGTGTGCAGACGCCAACGCCGGCCCAATCGATAGCCACCATCTCACCGGCTGCGCCGTTTACTTCCTCGCGCAGCCCTGTCGCGCCCAGCGCTACGCCCACCCCCACGCCAAATACACCCACCTCCGCCGCGCCCCTGCCAACGGCCACCTCGTTACCCTTAAGCGACGCAAAGGCGGCGGCACTGGTGCAGTACAACCCAAACTTCGAACCGCGCCCGGCCAATGCCGAGGCCAACAACACAATGCCCACCAGCAGCGAGCTGGCAGATTATCAAAGCAGCGGGGCGTTGGATTCGCTGACCGCCGCAGGCAACGCATTGATCCTTCAGGCCGACGGCCAGTTCACCGGCACGACCGACGAGATCTTACAATGGGGCGCTTATAAGTGGGGTTTTGATCCCAACGTGGTGCGAGCGATTGCGGTCAACGAGTCGGATTGGGAACAGGGCGCCGAGGGTGATATCGGCAACGGTACGAGTTGGGGAATTTTGCAAATCAAACAGTCGGACTTTCCGGCTACATATCCGATGAGTAGTGAATCGACGGCTTTCAACGTTGATTTCAAACTGGCCTACCAACGAGCCTGTGTCCAGGGCGACATTCCCTATCTGAGCGAACGCGTTCCCTTGGACGGGCACAACGCTTACCCCTCGGCTGATGCCAGCGAGCAACTGTGGGGATGCGTGGGGAGTTGGTATAGCGGCGGGTGGTACGATCAGGACGCGATCGATTACATCGGCCAGGTTCAGGCCATTCTTGCACAACAACCCTGGTTGGCGCCCGGCTTTTGAAAACGGTTGCCGCCCTGCCCTTTAATCTCCACCATTGCCGGGGTTAGACTCGGCTAGCGACAGGAGGTGAGAAGCAGTGGCAGTCGAATCAGCGGGGGAGCGCTTTCAGACCTTGCACGAATTTATCGCAGTTGCCCATAGCAACTTGACCCGCAACATCTGGGATTACCTGGTTGGTGGCACTGAAACCGAAACCACCCTGGCCCGCAACCGCCAAGCGCTGGACTCGTTGGCTTTGCGCCCGCGTGTGCTCTGCGACGTAGCCGACATCGATTTATCGGTTACCCTGCTGGGCAAGCGCCTGCGCATCCCCGTGCTGTGCGCGCCGGTAGGCTCGCTGGAAGTTTTCGAGGCTAATGGCGCAGCCACGGTGGCGGCGGCCGCCGACAGCTTCGGAATCGGCATGCTTCTTAGTTCGGTTTCGCAACCAGGTCTTGAAGCTACTGCCGCCGCTGGTGGCGATGCGCTCAAAATCTTTCAACTCTACGTGCGCGGCGATAGTGCCTGGGTGGACGATTATTTTCGGCGCGCCATCGACGCCGGCTACGATGCCCTCTGCCTGACCGTGGACTCGGCCTATTACAGCCGGCGCGAGCGGGATCTGGCCAAGCGCTTTTTCCGCTGGCGCGGCGCGATGGAGGGCCGCACCTATCAGCCACGCGTGACCTGGCGCGATGTCGATCGCTACAAGTCCAAGTTCAAGCTACCCTTGGTACTGAAGGGTATCGCCTCCGCCGAAGACGCCGCCCTGGCGATCGAGCACGGCGTCGAAATAGTTTACGTCTCCAATCATGGCGGCCGCCAACTCGATCACGGTCAGGGTACGATGGAAATTCTGCCCGAGGTGGTGGCGGCAGTCGGCGGCCGCGCACGCATCGTGGTGGACGGCGGGATCAGTCGCGGTACCGATATCGTCAAGGCCTTGGCCCTGGGCGCCGACGCAGTCGGCATCGGCCGGCTCTATGTTTACGGCCTAGCCGCCGCCGGTGCCGGCGGCGTAGTGAGGGTACTCGAACTGCTGGAGGAAGAATTGCGCTTGGCGATGGGGCTGCTGGGCGTGACCCGGCCGGCCGCGCTCACTCCGGCCTATCTGCGCGCAGCCTCTCCGACCACTGCCCCCGGTGTGCACAGCGCCTTCCCTCTGCTTACTCTACCCCCCTGGCGCTACTGAGGAGCAGGCTAGTTACGGCAGGCGCGGCGGAGGTAAGACTGCCGCGCCGATGCACCGAAATGAAAGCCGCCGCTAGGCTTGGGCGGCTGCCACCAAGCCCGACTTTTCCTCGCGGAGCGGTACTTGATCGTAACCCCGAGCAGGCCGAACCATCAGGATGATCACAAAGTTGGCCAAAATCGCAATGGTCGCGATCTCGTAAGGCAGCACGTAACTACCCGTAATATCGAATAACTTGCCCGACCACACCGGGCCAGTGGCTAGCGCAACCGCGGTGCTGAAGCCCTTGATACCTACCAGCGTGCCCAAGCGGCGCAGGCCCAGCGTCTCGGCCATCAGAACCGGCAGGAGCGCGAACACCGTTCCGCAAGGCGCGCCCCAACATAGAATATATACGGGCAGCAGATAGGGCTCGGCGACCGTCGAACTGAAACCGACCAAAGCCGCACTACCGATCCCCACCAGCAGGAAAGCCAGCGCCAGCACTCGGCGCACTCCGATCCGATCGGCCAGGATACCGAAAGGTACGGTGCACAGTGCGGTACCCATGGTTTGGGCGCTGTAAATCAACGCGGCGTGGGAGGGTTTAAAGCCCAACCCAATCATGTAAGTGATTGAATGGGTGAGTGAGGCGGAAAAACCGCTGCTCCAGATAAAATCGGCGATCAAGCAAAGCCAGAAGGCCGAGGAGCACAAGGCGGCACCCACCTCCAGGCCCGGCAGCGAGGCGACTTCCTCACTGGTATTGCGGGCCTGCGCGACCTTGGGCCGCGTGCGCATCACCGCTAACACATAAGGTACCGCGATCGCCAATGCCGGCACCGCCATCCAGCGCATCGCCACGCGCCAGCCATGATGGGCAATAAGATAGGTCAGAATCGGCGGTGGTAGCGCCATTCCCACCCCCATTCCAAACATAATCACGCCACCGGCGAAGCCGCGTCGCCCGCCAAACCAGTTAATCGCCACCACCATGATCGGGATCAGTCCCGCCACCGCCGCCCCAATCCCAACCACCCCCCAGGCCAGAGTCATGGCGCCCAGAGACTGGGAGTGACTGGCCACCAGGTAGCTGACGCCCATGATCGCCACACCGGCCGCGATGAGCCAACGTGCGCCGATACGGTCGAGCAACCAGCCCACCAGCGGAGAAACCAGGCCGCCGGCGATTCCGGCGGCAAAGGCGAGATGGCCGACGTCAGCGTGAGACCAATGGAAGTAGCGGATGAGCGGAGTCATGAAAACGCTGACCATGGTCAGGTTGGGGCTCACTACCAAGATCAGGGTGGCGAGCAGGCCCGACATCACCAGCCAGGCCCCTGATTCGTACTTTTTCATGTCAACTCCTTGGCCCCCAACGGGTGACCTCCCGCGAGCCGCTCGGGGCGACCTCCCAGGGCTCCATTCTTGTAGCCCTTTTGGCAAAAAACTCAATGGCCAACCCGGTTGCCAAGTCCAACTTGATCCATCGGCGCATCGTTAAGTCCTTGCCGCCCCAGCCCGCTCGCCACGAACTTCGATTCGGCTCAAGGGTCCTGAGACGTAAAGCCGCCAGCCACGTTGGGGGTGCGAGCGCTCGCCACCTTAAACTAAAAAATATTCCTCGAATTCACCCCAGGCCATTGGTGACACCCTATCTGCAGGTGGCAGACCTAGTGTCGATGTCAACCGTCGCGCTCGTTTACTCAGTTTTTGCAGCATTTTTTTAATGCACAGTCATTGCTGATTCGCCACATTCAGATAGGCAGTCGATGTTTGCGCAAGCTTACGCGCCGAACGTTACTACGATGATCTTGCAAATAAATTATACATTTAATGTCGCCCTTTTCTGGTTGTCCGCTTGCGCTCGCGGTTCTCGTTTTTTACCGGCTCGCATGAAAATACTAGTTCGCCTGAGTTGTTGTGCTCGCCTACTCTGTCTGACTATGATTGCGTTGATCAATGGATGTGGCGTCAGACCGAACATCGAACACTACTGGTTCCCTCGCTGGGACCGATTGGACATCGCTGAAGCAGCCGCATTCGTCGGTCTGTCGGCCGCGGACGCGGGCCTGTCCGCAGCCAAGATGAGTGGGCCCTCAAGCTGTCACGAAGCTGATCCGATCGTACGTTTCGCTGCTTCCACCGATCGGCCCTCCAGCGCCGATTTCGCGATTAGCGCGATGGTCGGAATTGCCCTGGGCCTGGCGGTGGCTGAAATTCTGCCCCAGCCCTGGCGCAAGCTGTGGCTGGCCGGCGCGATCGGGTTGGAAGGTTGGGAGGTGGTGGGATGGGTAACGCTGAGATGCTCACCGCCCACGACCACCCCCCCAATCTCGGCC
>DATGLK010000001.1 GCA_035294265.1 Candidatus Binataceae bacterium | reverse complement strand
ACGGTTTCAACGCGCCGGATGCTCGAGCAAAGGTTGCACCAGCTCACCGTCCTGCGCGCTCTGCCCCAGTGTTAACGCGATCATTTCGTTGCCCTTGAGTCCTCGGATTACTTCGCTGCGCAGCCCGTCGTCGTAGCCTAGCGCGACCTGCACCAAATGGACGCGGTCGTCTTTGACCACCGGCACGAAAATTTTGCCATTTTCGTAAACCACGGCATCATCGGGTACCAGCGGCATCGAGGAATTACTTGACAGCGTAATGCGGACCTCGGCGTACATCCCGGGGCGCAGGATGAAATCGGGATTAGCGAGATCGACCTCCACCAGCATCGTGCGCGAGCCGTTAACCAGTGCGCCTGCATTGCGGGTGACCTTGCCCTGAAACTCGCGCCCTGGCAGCTGACTGACCGTAACTACGGCCGGATCGCCATCCTGCACCAGGGCGGCGTCGTCCTGCGGCATCTGCACATAGACCCGCACCGGGTCCAGGCGCGCCAGCGTCACCACCGGCATCGCCGTGGTCTGAGAGGCCGTGGCCATCGCCACCAACGCCCCGGGATCGACGTTACGCGCGGTGATGATCCCGGCATAGGGCGCGGTGACCTGCTCATAGCCCTTCATCGCGCTCAAGGACTGCCAGTTGGCCAGGTCGGCCAACATCTCCTGATGGGAGGTATCGGCCTGCTGCTGGGAAACCACGTGCTGCGCCAGCAGCACCTGGTTACGCCGATCGGTCAGCACGGCTAAACGATAGGTGGCCTCGGCCGCGCGCACTTGGCGGTCGAGTTCGGGCGACTCGATCACCACCAGCAATTGGCCGGCTTTGACCCGCGTGCCCTTGTCCACCAGAACCGCTTTAACGTAGCCACTGACCTTGGGATAAATCGGACTCTCGAAATAGCCGTGCACGTCGCCTGGATAGACCGCCAAGCGCTGCTCGCCGCCGCGCTGCAAGGGTGCGATCGACACGATCGGGCCCAAGCTCTCGGCCCGGGCCAGGACTTGAGTTTGATGTTGCAGCCGGACCTCACGCGCGCGCACCAAGGCCACCAGCCCAGTCAGCACGATCAGCGTGACAACAATCCAGGTCAAGGAAAATAGCGGACCGGCTTTGACGGTACCCAAATTTCGCTGTTGCGCCATCGTTCTCTGTTTTCGGCTTGGTTTGACTTAATCCTGTTCCGCCTGCGCGGCCAGGGCCTCGATTTGCGCCGCTCGTTCGCGCTTGCTGAGCCGAGGATGAGCGAACAGCGAGTATACCGCCGGGACCACGAACAAGGTCATGAAGGTAGCCGCGATCAGTCCCCCGATAACCGCACGCGCCAGCGGGGCGTTCTGCTCGCCGCCCGCTCCCATCGCCAGCGACATCGGCAGCATTCCTAGAATCATCGCTAGCGCGGTCATGATAACCGGGCGCATCCGCACCACCGCCGCCTCGATCGCCGCCGCTGTGGCGTCGTAGCCTTCGCCGCGCAGATCGTTGGCGAAGGTGATGAGCAGATTGCCATTGGCGACGCCCACCCCAACCGCCATGATCGCACCCATCATCGATTCGACGTTGAGAGTGGTATGGGTCGCCAGCAGCATCCACAGCACTCCCGCCAGCGCCCCGGGCACGGCCACCATGATAATCATCGGGTCCAGCCAGGATTGAAAATTGGTTGCCATCAGCAGGTAGGCCAGCAGCACCGCCAGCAGCAGGCCGTCTTCGATCCCGCTGAAGGACTCGCGCATCCGCGCGCTTTCGCCCAGCACCCGGATGGTCATATCGCGAGGTACCGCATGCAACCCGGCGATTTTGCGCTGCACCGCGTCGCTGACGCTGCCCAGGTCGCGGCCCTCGACGTTGAGGTTGACGTCCACGACCCGCTGCAAGGTGTAGTGGTTTATCGCTTGCTGCTGTGTATCGTGGCTGATCTCGGCCAGATTGGCCAAAAATTGCGGCGACGCGCCGGCGGTTCCACTCAGGCTAGCGCCGTCGGTTCCGGTCAGCGGCGTAGCCCCGATCGCCTGGATGGAATCGACCAGCCGCTGCGGGGTTTGCACCACTACCGCATAATTAACTCCGGTGCGCAAATCCAGCCATTGATTGGGCGCGGTGAGAACGCTGGAGCTGAGCGAGGCCAGCAGGCTGTTGCTGATGTCGCGCTCGGTTATTCCTGCCTCCAGCGCCTTGACCCGATCCACCCGCACGCGCAGGGCGGGATAATTGCGCACCTGCTGGATACGCACGTCGACGGCACCCGGGATGGTCTCGATTTGGCGCTTAAGCTCCTCCGCCAGACGAAAATTGTTGGCCACGTTACGACTTACCATCTGCACATCAATGGGCGCCGACAGCCCAAAGCTCAGGACCTGGCTAATCACGTCGGCCGCCTGCGAATAGACGATAACGTTGGGAAAATCGCGCCGGGTAACCCGGCGAATCTGCTGCACGTAACGATCGGTGGGATGGTGTTCCTCGGCGAGCTGGATTTGCAAGTCGGCGTCCTGCGGCCCGACCGTGTCGGTCTGGTAGTAGGGCAGCATCCAGGAGGCTGGCAGGCCGATGTGATCGGTGACCATCATCAGCTCCTTAGCAGGAATTACCCGGCGGATATCGGCCTCGATCGCGTCGACGATCCGCGCGGTTTGCTCCAGCCGCGTCCCCACCGGCGCGCGCACATGCAGGCGAATCATCCCGGTATCGACCGGAGGAAAGAAATCCTCGCCCACCACCTTGACCAAAACCAGCGAGGCCGCCACTACTACCGCCACGTTAACCAGAACCAGCCAGCGGCGCGCAATGGTTTTGATCAGCAGGACCCTGTAAGCCTCACGCACTCGCTCAAAACCGCGCTCGAAAGCCCGGGTAAAGCGGCCGCCCCAACCGCTGCCATGATGGTCGTCGGCGCGCTCGGGCAACAGATGGAGCGCCATGCTGGGAACCAGCGTGCGCGACAGCAGGTAGGAGGCCAGCATCGCGTAAACCACTGCCATCGCCAGCGGCGTAAACAAGGCGTGAGGGATGCCACCCAGGCCCAGCACCGGCGAGAACACGATACAAATCGCCAGGGTGCCGACCAAGGTAGGCAGCGCGATCTGGCGCGCGCCGTCCAGAATCGCCACTCCCAGCGGCTTGCCGGTAGCATGGTTACGATGGATGTTCTCGACCTCGACGGTAGCGTCGTCGACCAGCATTCCCACCGCCAGCGCCAACCCGCCCAGGGTCATTAGATTAATCGTCTGTCCGGACAGCTTCAGCCCGATCACTGCGCTGAAGACCGCAAGCGGAATCGATACGATCACGATCAAGGTGCTGCGCCACGAGCCCAGGAACAGCAGCACCATCACCGCCACCAACGCCGCCGCGATCAAAGACTCCTGCAGCACGTCGATCAGCGCGTGGCGCACGAACACCGACTGATCGAAGGCTGCCGAAATATTAACCCCCTTGGGTGCGATGACTTTCATCCGCGGCAAGGCTGCCTTGACGTCGCTCACTACCTGGATGGTGGAGCCGGCGGGATGCTTGAGGATCAGCAGGTAGGTGCCCAGATTGCCGTTGACCCGCACCATCTCGTGTTGAACCTCGTGGCTGAGGCTGACCCGGGCGACATCCTTGATGTACACCGGGGCGCCGTTAACCACCTTGATCGGGACGTCCTCCAGGCTCTTGTATTGACGGGGACTGCCGTTGAGCAGGACGTCGTATTCGAGGTTGCCGATTTTGGCCGTGCCGGCCGGGGTGATGACGTTCTGCTGCTGGATGGCGGTGACGACATCGTTGGGCGACAGGCCGTAGGAGTAAAGCTGGGCCGGATCGATATTGACCATCACCTGCGGAAAGGCCCCGCCGAAAGGCGCCGGGGCGGACAGCCCAGGAATAGTGAACAGGAACATGCGGGCGTAGTTATAGCCGAAATCGAAGACCTGACTCTGCGTCATGGTGCGGCTGGAAAACATCACGAACAACACCGGTACGTTGGTCGCGTTATAGTCCAGGATGGTGGGCTGGTTGATTCCTGGCGGCATGCTAGGTCGAATCTCGTCGCACTCGGCCGCCAACTCAGAGATCGCCTTGGCCGTGTCAACGCCGGGTTGAAAGTAGTATTTGAGTACGCCCGCGCCGTTAATCGACAGCGACTCGATGTGCTCGATCCCGTTGACTACCGAGGAGGTGGCTCGTTCGGTCAGAAAGATGACCCGGGTCTCCATGTCCTGGGCCGACAGGCCGGGAAAGCTCCAGACCACGTCGACCACCGGAATATCGACCGCCGGAAAGATGTCGAAATTCATCCGGTTGAGCGACACCAAACCCAGCAGCAGCATCAAGGCCGCCATCACGCCCACGGTCACCGGTTGGCGCAACGCCAGTTTGACGATCCACATAGGTTTTGAGCCCTTCCCCAGGCGTGTTCACAAACCCCGGCTGTCCCCTACCCCGAACTGGACACCGCCTTACCCAATCGAACACCCGATTCCCCTGTATCACGAATCGAAAAATGAAGGGACAAGGTACACAAAGGTGCCATTGCGAAGCGCGTCGGTGAGATAAATCTCGCCCGCGCGCGGATTGACCGCCAGCCCGTTGCCGCTGGTGTATTCGCAGGCCGGGCCGTGAATAAAATGGCGCGGCGGCACGTCGCCGTTGTCATCCAAACTCCAGACCCCGATAAAGGTCATCAGCCCGTTCATGGTTACGTCGGGCGGCCCCACGCAATCCTTGCGCGGCGCGAAACCACCGCCGTCGTACGACGGACGATAACCGCCGGCACTGCCCACCACTGCGAAAATCAGACCGTTGGCCACCGCGATCTGGCCCGAGCGGCTGAAACCGGCATGGGGACCGCGGATATGGGCCCGCGGCGCAACGTTGCCATTATCCGTGCGGTTGAAAACGTACAGGCCGCTCTTATAGCTGGACACTACAATCAGCCCCCGCCGTGCATCGACCGCCAGACCACCAGTCTCGGCGCCCAGGCCCGTGCGCGGCCCCTGAATAATCCGAATCGGCGCCACGTCGCCTTGAGCCAGCAGCGGATAGGTCAGGACCGCCCCGGTCTTGTAGTCCGCCGCCAGTAATTCCTGATGTACGTCGTCGACGGCTACCGCCCAGGGCTGATGCAATTGGGTGCGCGGCCCCTGGATAATCCGAATCGGCGCGCGGTCGCCGTCAACGCCGCCTTTGAAAACCACGATCGCGCCCGCGGTCGCTTCGCTAGAGACGATCTCGTCGCGCACCGCGTCGTAGGCGATGCCGTGGCCGGTGCGGGTCAGCCGAGTCCGCTGCCCATGCACGATTCGCACCGGCGCCTGCCCGCCGCTGGCCAGTCGCTCGAAAATCCCGATACGCGGATCGGTATTGCAATTGCGCACCAGCAGCTGATCGCGTTTGGAATCGTAGGCTACGTTGAAGGGATGGCTCATCCCCAACACCGGTGAATTGGCCGGCGAGCTGCGAATGATCCGCTTGGGACGAGCGTCGCCGTCGGCTCCGCTATCGAACACCATCGCGGTGTGGCCCAAGTTGGTTACCCACAGCTCGCGATGGACTTCGTCGTAGGCCACTCCGGTGGGATAGAGCAGGCCGGTATGCGGCCCGGCGATCACATGGAGGGGCGCGACGTTGCCATGGGCCGTGCGCTTGAAGATAAGGACCGAGCTGTCACCCAAATTGGCGACCGCGATTTCGTCGCGCGCAATGTTCACCGCCACTTGCAAGGGCCAGTTAAGCCGGGTGCGTGGCCCTTCGATGACCCGCAGCGGCGTGGCGTCGCCCTTGGCGTCGTCGGCAAAAGTAGTAATGGAAGGTGGATAATAGCGCCCACCGCCCTGATAATCGGCGTCCCAATAACCCTGATTCCAATCGCCGTGGTTGGTAACCGTGATCTCTCGATGGGGCTCGTCCCAATACAGCCCGTATGGATCGGCCATCCGGGTATGAGGTCCGCGGATTTCTCGCAGCGGGGGCTCGCCGCCATGCGCGCCCAGGCGGAAGATCATGATCATGCTCTGGTCTTCCTCGCTGATCGCCTTCTGCTGCAAACGCTGATTGAGTCCGATCCCGTAAGCACCCACCGGCACCGCCAACGCCTGGGCCGGATAATCGCCATCGGCGTCGTAGGGAAAACTGCCCACGCTCTCGGCGATATCGTTATCAGCCACCCAGATCCGATGTTTGACAGGGTCCAGCGCCACCCCTACCGGCGAGCCGATATGGGTGAGTGGCCCTTGGATATGGCGCAGGTAAGGCGTGATGCCGGTACCATTAGCGCTGCCCGCGCCCAGGTCGTACACCAGCACCCCGTTCATGTTGTTGTCGCTCAGCACGGCGATATGATGGTCAACATCCAGCGCCACGCTGTTGAAGGTCGGGTAGGGATCGACCAACTCGCGCACCGGTGAGACGTTGCCGGCCATCAGCCCACCCGGTACCTGCGCGAGTACCGCCATCAGATCGATTCCCCGAGGCGCCGGCGGCTGGCTCGATGCCGCACCACCCCAGACCAGGATCACAAGTACCCCTGCCAGCAGCGGACGTGTCGCGAGAGCAGCACACCACCGACGCTCGTGAAGACTTGCTTTCTTAGCTTTGGCCATCTGCTCGCTCCTGTGCGACGCGCCAGGCGCCGAACTGACATCGCTTCGGCCGCCCATGCGCTAGAGATTTCTTGCACCGGTACCTGGAGCCGGCGTTTCAGCGCAGCTTTAGATCGACCTGGGTTGCAAAGCAAAGCCTACGCTCCAAGCGAAAGAATACTGGCAGAAGTTTGATGGCCTCAGGGATTGCGGCGACGCGGCGATTTGACACCATCACGAGCAGGCCATTAGATTCGCCATTCGAGGCTGGTTATCAATCATGGAAAAGCAAATTATCAATCCTCCCGAACTGTTTCGGCATCCCGCTTACAGCCGCGTCATTACCGTCACAGGGCCGATGAAATTGGTCTTTATTGCCGGGCAAACTCCCTCCGACAACAATTACAAATGCGTGGCTCCAGGCGACTTGCGCGCCCAGTACCTGCACGTGCATGAAAACCTCGGCATCCAACTCAAAGCCGCCGGCGCAACCTGGGACGACGTGGTCTATCGCCGCACTTTCGTGCTCGACGTCGACGCCTATATGGCCCTAATGGCGCAGCCTGGAATCCCGCGCTTCTTCAACAAAGAACAGCCCCCGGGGAGCACTTTGATCGGCGTTACTCGCCTGTCGGATCCGCAGTTTCTGATCGAGGTGGATTTGCTGGCAGTAGTGCCGGCCTAATAGCAGCGCTGTGCGTCCTCTCCTCTGAAAACAGTTGGCGCGGGCGCGCTCTAGGAACAATAAAAATACCCACCCCTTAACCGGTCCTTACCCCCTCCCTACTCGGGGAGGGGGTGCCTGAATCGCGGCGTCACGGCCTGGGCGGGCTCAATTTCATATGCGCGGGTTTCCGCACACCGAGTCACGGGGGCGATGCGCGGCGAAGCCGCGATACATTAACTGCGCCACCGGCGCGAAACCCGGGAGACGCCACAAGAGCGCCAAGTAGCTCGCCCAGCCGCCCCGATAGCGCAGGGCCTCGGCCAGCGCCCGCGCGCCTACATAAAGCCGGCCCGAATCGTCAACTGCATGGAGTTGGCGCGTCAACTGCTCGGAGCTCAACGCGGGAAAGCGGCGGGCTACCTCGCTGTCATAAAGGTCGATTGCTTCGATACGATGGCGGCGCCGTAACAGCCAACACACCGAGCCCCGGCACACGCCGCAGCGGGAGTCGTAGAGCAGCACCAGATGTGCCGCACGAGCCTTGCCTCGTTGAGATGAGTTATCAATCAAGCGGAAAGGTCGCGAGCAAAGTCCGGACCGGCGGGAACACCGCCGGTCCGGGATAAAGGGATAAAGTCTAACGGCTGGACATGCGCGGATTGCGCGCCGCTTGCAGGCCGCGCATCTGCTCCTGCAGGATCCGCCATTCGTAGCCGTCCACCAGCGAGCTCCAGCCCGCCTCCACCGTATTGGCCGACTTGGCCATCGTGGTCCAGCTGCTCCGCCCGTCCGAAAATTTCTTGACCGAGACCACTTCGGCTTCGGTGGTCTCGCCGCTGCCGTGGGTATAGGTTTCAGTGACTCGCACCGATTCAAGGAAAGGAAAGTACTTCAGCAGCGCCTTGCGCAAAGCCAAGTCCAGCGCGTGAACCACGCCCACGCCGCGCGCCGCCTCGGTCTCCTCGGTCTCGCCGACCCGGATCACGACAGTAGCGTCGGTGGTCATCTTGCCTTCGTTTAGATCGTCGATCACGCGCCGGCGCACAATTTCGAACGGCGCTTGGTAGGCCGCACTGGTGCGCAGTTCAGCCAACTCCCGTGAAGCCTGCGGAGCCGGAGCCTCGTCGAACAACATCGGGCGATTTTCTTGCGCACTCACAGCACCGATTATCGTGAGCCCGGCAGGGGCTTTCAAGCAAAGATTCAGCCGCGGCCGCGAGATTACTTAACAGCTTTTGCTTGACTTTCGAGCGCGTCCGCGCGTTCCTAAATCGCCAGCCCGCCATCGATTTGGAACACCGCCCCGGTGATGTAGCCGGCCGCGGGCGACAGCAAGAAAGCCGCCAGCGGCGCGACGTCGCTGACCTGGCCGAAGCGGCCCAGCGGGATCATCTCCAGCGCGCGTGCGCGTATCTCTTCAGGCAAAGCGGCGGTCATGTCAGTCTCGATAAAGCCCAAGGCCAAAGCATTGACCCGAATGCCGCTGCGCGCCACCTCTTTGGCCAGCGCCTTGGTCATTCCAAGCAACCCAGCTTTGGCGGCGGAATAGTTGACCTGTCCAGGCAAGCCCACCAACCCACTGATCGAGCTGATATTGAGAATGCTGCCGCGCTTGGCTTTCATCATGTTGAAAATCGCGGAGCGCGCGCAGTTGAAAGCGCCGGTTAGATTGACCGCGAGCACCTGCGCCCAGTCCTCTTCGCTCATCATCATCAGCAACTTGTCACGGGTGATCCCGGCGTTATTGACCAGCCCATCAAGGCGGCCCAGTTCCGCCCGCGCCCCGGCCATCATCTCGCGCACCGCCTTGAGGTCGGTCACATCAGTGGCGAAAGCCTTGGCTTTGACTCCAAGCGCGCGCAACTCGGCCTCAAGTGCGGCCGCTGCGTCGTGGCCATGGCTGTAATTGAATGCGACGTTGGCGCCCTGGCGCGCCACCTCCAGCGCGATCGCGCGGCCGATTCCGCGACTGGCCCCGGTCACGACAATACCCTGCCCCTCCAAAACTCGCTCCATCACCAAGTCCCTCGCCGCGCGGCCTCGCACCCGGCAGGCCGTTTTGATTGTTGCGCGCAAAAAAACCGGCGGCGCTCATGGAGCGCCGCCGGCCGCTGCTGACCTGTATTTCGGCTCAAAAAGGCCCAGCCCTTACCTAAACCGTAAAAGACGAGCCGCAGCCGCAAGTATGGCTGGCCCGGGGATTATCGAATTTAAAGCCCGCGCCGTGCAACCCTTCAACATAATCCAAGGTGGTCCCGGCGATATAGGGCAGTGCGACCTCGTCGATTACCACATCAACTCCGTCGAAGTGCACCCTGACGTCGTTGTCGCGCTGCTCGGCATCGAAGCCCAGCGAATATTGGAAACCCGAACAGCCGCCGCCAACGACTCCGACTCGCAGCGCATGGCCGGCACCCAAGCCTTCTTTATTGCGAGTGCGCTTCACCATCTCCACTGCTTTGGGGGTAAGATTGATCGGGGGCGAGGCAATCTCGCCGGTAGCGCTTTCCACGGTGTCAACCAACTCAGACATCGGCATTCAGGCTCCCTTGGACTGCAACACGGCTTGCGCCTATCTATAAAGGTAATCATGGCAGAGGCGCAGTCAAGCCGCATCCACCCAAAAGGGGTAGCCCAAACCAGCCTGCAGGCAGAAATTGAGGCCGCCGCGCATGAGTTGGGCTTTGCTCTGGTAGGCTTTGCCCCCCTACGTCGTCTGCCGCGCGAAGACTTTTACGCTCAATGGCTGGCCGAAGGCAGGCCTGGCGATATGGCTTATCTGGCGCGCGACCCCGAGCGGCGGCTCGACCCGCGCCGGCTGGACCCCCACCTGCGCGCGGTCATCAGCTTAGCTTTTCCCTACCAGGCCCCGGGTCCGCCGCCCCTAACCGATTGGCGTACCAGCCTGCGAGGTCGGATCGCCTCTTACGCCCTGGGTCCCGATTACCACCTGGTTGTGCTGGAGCGAGCGCGCGCCCTGGCCGCCGAGGTTCAGCGTCTGCGGCCCGGCGCGCAAGCGCGCGTGTACGTCGATACTGGGCCGGTGCTGGAGCGCGAATGGGGCCGCGAGAGCGCGCTGGGTTGGTTTGGCCGCAATACCAATCTGATCAATCGCGCGCAGGGCTCCTATTTTTTCCTCAGCGAGATCTTCACCGACCTCCCCTTGGAAGGTCCGCAACGCGACTACGGCGAGTTTTGCGGTCGCTGCACCCGCTGCCTGAATCGGTGCCCCACCGGGGCGCTTGCACAGGGCTATCGGATCGAGCCGCGCCTATGCATCTCCTATCTGACGATCGAACTGCGTGGCCCCATCCCTGTTCATCTGCGCTCGGCTTTGGGCAATTGGGTCTTTGGCTGCGACATCTGCCAGGAAGTCTGCCCCTGGAATGAATCCAACGGCACCAGTTACGACCAGCTCAATCCCTCGCTGCCCGAATTGCTCCGGCTCGACGATGCGGGCTTCCGCCAGCGCTTTGCGCGTAGCGCCATCAAGCGCGCCAAACGACGTGGGCTGCTGCGCAACGTCGCGGTCGCGCTGGGCAACAGCTGTAATCCAGCCGCCGTCGAGGTGCTGGCCGAAAGCCTGCGGACGGAAGCCGAGCCGTTAGTGCGCGCCCATGCAGCTTGGGCCCTGGGTAACCTGGGCGGCGTTTCGGCGCAACGCACGTTGTCCAAGGCCGCGCGGTTGGAATCCGATTTTGCGGTAGCTGAGGAGATCGCCGCGGCCCTGCGCGCGCTACCCAGCGCAAACCGCGCTGCACCGCGGCCCGCTACTTGCCAAGGGTTAAAGGGCGATCAAAACTGAGCCGGTGACCGATTGATGT